>CALXQF010000001.1 GCA_944390505.1 uncultured Clostridia bacterium
TAATTACATAGCAAGGCTTTGCATCACCAGAAACATATTTTAAGTCATCTAGTTTATATTTATTAATAATTTCGCCCATTGCTTCATAACCAAACTCATTTTTATACATATATAAAATTATATCAAACTTATCTTGTGCCGTTAATAGTGATGGAATATCAAAAGGAATTGCTTTTGATACATTCGTTTCATTTACTCCATATTCACGATATAGTAAGTCATAGATTAATTCTTTGACATACTTTTTATCATTAACGTCACCATATGTACACCCTTTTAATGCTTTCTTCAATTCATATTTCTTTTGCTTTCTTCTTTTTAATTCTTCCTCTGAAAGTCCAATATCATATAAATTGATTTTGGTAATTTCATCTAGTCTTTTCTTTACAAATGCTGTCATCATTTCTAATGTATAGGTTTTATCATCTACTTCTACTGTTTCTTCTACTTGTTCACTTTGCCTTTTCTTAATAAAACGAAAAATAAGAAAAACAGCTACTAAAAGTACCACTATGATTAAAAGTAAATTAAGCATTTTTATACTCCTTTCTCTAGGACTATATTTTCATTTGTAGTTCTTGTAATTTAAAAATAATATTATTATCAATTGCATTGATTTCTTTCACAAAGTTACTATTTCTATCGGTCTCGTCTGTAATATTTCTGACCTTTAAAAGAAAATCAATTACTGTTCCTTCTGAACACGCTTCGAAAAATAAAGTATTATATGGCACAACAGATAACATCTTTTTTTCTTTTAAATATCTTGTTACATTTTTGTTATTATATTTCGAAAATTTATCATATCTGCCAATTGCTAACATCACATTTTTTCTTTTATAAAAATCATTTGTTTCGCGTAATTGCATAAAATCATCAATTGTTTTTAGTCTTTGTGTTAAATTCATCATTACAATATCTGACATTTGTAAGATGTCTGCTACTTGTTTAGAAGGCATTTTTTTGCATAAATCTACAAAAATTAGGTCATAATATCTATTAGCTATTTGTAAAATATCTGGATAATAGTTAGAAATTTCTACATATTCTTGATAAGATTTTGTAACTGGTGACAATAATATGTCTAATCTATCTCTTAATACGGTTCTGGAATAATTTTTTACAATCTCATTACTTGTTTTGTTACTGTTTAATACTTTTATTAACCCTTCTATTCCAGAATCTAATCCTACACTTTTCTTTCTTTCATTTGAGAGAGCTCCAGCTGGTCTTGTTTTGTTATGTTCCCAAAAACAATCCTCTAAACTCAAGTCATTAAAGTTAGTAGAAACTACTAAAATCTTGTAGTTATGTTCAATTCCCATGAATGCTGCTACTGCTACTAATGATAAAGTTTGTCCTGTTTCTTTTGTCTCATTGCTACAAAATGTAATAATAGCCATTGTTTATACTCCTTTTTCTAATTGTTTGAATACTTTTCGTAAGTTAGCTTCCTCTTTTGGGTCTGCTAATAATTCTTCCGCAACATATAGTAAGCTTTCTTTATATAACTCTGTCAACTTTCTTAGTTTTACCTTTGCTACTCTTTGATTTTCCATAATAGTAGTTTGGTCTCCCTGTTCAAATGGAAAATATATTTTTTCTTCATCCCATATTACTTTGCACCCCAAAGAAACATAATCTAAGTATTCATCTTCTTCTTGTGTAATATCTTTAGAAAACAAAATTTTTTTTAAAGGCATTGGCTCTTTAATGCCAGAAAGAATTTCTAGACCTCTTTTAATGGAATAGACATCAAATCCTGTTACAAAATAGTTTCTGGTATCTGTTTTGACATTAAAGCTTTCTAAAGTTTCTGGAGCATCAATATCTAAAAACATATAATCATAATCAAAAGCAGCATTTTGTGGCATTCCTAAATAATCTTTAATTGATGTATAATTATAAAAACCAACTGCTATATCAATCCCTTCAAATTCCGTTACATATGATTTTTCAGGAGAAATGGAAGGTACAATATATTTTGCTTTTTGTAGTGTTGTTGAATCTATCATGAGAACTTTCTTATCCATACCCACTAGAATTCTAGCAATGTATATCATTAAATCTGTTTTGTCATAAGCTCCTATAAATCCTACTGTTTTCATATGTACCTTCCCTTCTCTATTATTTATCTCTATTTTAATATTGTATTTTCTTTTTAGACGAGTTAATTCTAATAACTTCCGCCTAAAGACTCTAAATAGGTTTGTCTTTCTTCTTGTGTTTTTTGAAGTTCTTCTTCTACATTGTCTATTACATTATCTGTTGCATCTTCTGCATTTTGATTTAATGCATTATTAACTGGGTTTCTTACTGCTGTTTTATTGTTTGCATCATTATTTCTCTGGAAAATCGCCTGTTTTGCTTCATCTACACAGTTTGGATCTCTATTGATTAAATTAATAATTTCATCTGATGGTAAATAAGTAACTGTTGCTGCCTCTTGGAATCCAGGTTCTACATATTCTGACACATATAGTAAAGATCCTTGTATTTTATAGGATTCTACAATAGCACAACTTAATGTTAATATTTGTGTTTCATCTAAGTTAAACCACATACTGTTTAAAGAATCTACTCCATTGATTGCAGGGATCTCGACTTGTTCATGTGATACTACAATTAAATCTTGTCCATCAGGTAATCTTAAACGAATATCAACATAAGATCCAGATTCTAGTTGTGTTTGAGGAATAATCATGTTATATTCTACTTTTCTAATATCTGCAGTCATTTCTCCTTCTTCCATAATCATATCAGATGTAATAATTGTTCCTTTTTTTAAATCTATTTTAGAAACAATATTAACTTTTCTAACTAAATTTCCATTTTCATCAAATATATTGCTTTGTTCATCTAACATAACTGGTGTTAATGCATTTGATGGAATAGTTGTGCCATCTACCATTTGCGATTGTAGCAAATCTGCTGTTACTGTATCTCCTGAACTAATATCTTGTGCTAAAACATAAACTTGTTTTCTATTTGCTTCTGCCTCTTTTTGCTCATTTGTTACCCTTGTTAACTGTACTACTAAAAAAGCAATAATTGCTCCTGTAATTAGTAATGTAATAAACATTCCTAAAAGAAATGAATTTTGTGCTTTTCTTTGCATCGGATTCTTTAGCATTGTTGATTCCTCCTTATAATTTTACAAAATATCATCATTTAATTAATTGTACAACATTTTTCTATTAAAAACAACAAGATTATTTCTTTGTAATATAAATTTAATGTATTTGTAATATATCTGTAATATATTGTGATTAGCATAAAAAATGACTCCGTAAGGAGTCAAAGTAAGTAGAGATTATCTTCTTCTACAACACCAATTGCAATTACAGTTGCTATTTTCATTGCCATTGTTATTGTTTCTACCTGTACCATTTGAACTTGCTAACAAGTTAGCCTCATTTGCCAAATTAATACTCGTACAAGGGCTTGTATTGTTGATTGTGATTGGTCTATCTTGCATATTTCTGATTGTTGAATGATTGTGATTACAAAATTCATCAATTAATCTGCAAATCAATTTTGTTAAAACAGCTGTTATATAAGCTAGAATAGTATATAAAATAGCAAACACTAAAAAACTAGCATCAAATACAGCAAAAGTTACAATTAAGAAAATAGCAAAAAATGTACCAGCTACTAATAATGGACATTTCAAAACTTTTTGTAACACAATTGCTAGTATAATAGTAGCAATTGGAAGAGCAAAAAATATTAATAATGTATTCATATCGTTCTCCTTTTCTTTACATGTCATTGTTATGTTTTTGTACATTTTCTATATACAACTTTCACACGTAATTTCTTTATCTGTTATATTTTATGTTTTCCAGCAAAAAATGTTACATTAGCTTTTTTGCCATTGTAACATTTTTATTTCATATCAGTTAATCATCCATTATATTACAAAATGAAGGAAAATATTACGCTCTTTCTATTATTTTTGTTGTCAAGATACGTATTTTATTCAAAATCTACATTCATTAGATATAATCCATGTGCTGGCAACGTCTTTCCTGCTCTTTGTCTAACTTTTGCTTTTAATATTAATTCTATTTCTTTTGGTGGAATTTCTCCCATTCCAACTTCTAGCAATGTACCACTTATAATTCTTACCATATTATATAAAAAGCCATTTCCTGTTATTTGAATAACTACTCTTTCTTGCTCCTTCATAATGTCAATATTATAAATTGTTCTAACACTACTTTTACTACTAGTACCACTCGACTTAAAACTACTAAAATCATGTTCTCCTACTAGATATTTTGCTCCTTGTTTCATTGCCTCAACATCTAGTGGCTGTGATACATGATATGTTAGATTTCGGTAAATAGCTGAACCATATTGAGAATTATCAATAATATAGGCATATGTTTTTTTGTGGCAATGGTAACGACTATGAAAGTTTTCCTCTACTTCTTCTGCTTTTTGAATACGAATAGACTTTTTTAATTGTGAATTAATCGCAATTGGAATTTTCTCTATTGGAAAATCAGATTCTATTTTAAAATTGGCAACTTGTCCAAAAGCATGTACACCAGCATCGGTTCTTCCAGATCCTATTAATTCTACTTTTTCTCCAATTACTGTTTGTATTGCTTGTTCAATTTCTCCCTGTATATTTAGTCGATTAGGTTGTTTTTGCCAACCATGATATTCTCTTCCATCATATTCAATTGTTAACTTAATATTTCTCATGTCTGATTCATCCTTCCATGGTATAATATAAAAATATAGTAAGTCTATTAGAATTACTATATTTTTATATGCATTAAAGTTCAATTTATAATTGACTAAAATTTGATTGATTCGTGTTTTTCGCTATCATTTTATTAGAGTTTGATTTATTTTGTTTTATTCATGATTGAAAATTTTTTTAATTGCCTGTGTCTTTTTCATTTTTCGTAATTTGTTTGTTACTCTTTAACTTGTTTAACAATTTTACTTTTTGCGTTTTCTCTTCTCCAAATCTTTTTAAAACAACATGTTTTATTAGAATATTTTTTAGTGCTTCTTCTTTCACATCTACAATTAGCGTTCCATCTTTTGCAACTGAAATTTTACCTGTTTCTTCAGAAATAATAATAGCAATTGCATCAGATTCTTTAGAAATACCAATCCCTGCACGATGTCTTGTTCCAATTTCTTTTGCTAAATCTTTATCATCTGCTAATGGTAAAATGCAAGCTGCTGCTGCTATTTTATTATTGGAGATGATAACAGCACCATCATGTAATGGTGAATTTGGAGTAAATAAATTTACAATCAGTTGAGGTGAAACCTCTGCTCCTATTTTTACACCATTATCAATGATATCATTAATTTGAATATCTCTTTCTAATACAATTAACCCACCTGTTTTCGTTTTTGCTAATTCTGTTGCTGCTATTACAACTTTATAAATATCTTCCTTGGTTTTAGTTGCTAAATCCTTGTCAATTCCAAAATACTTTGTAAACTTATTAGTTCCTAGTTGTTCCAACATTCTACGCAATTCTGGTTGAAAAATAACAATTAATGCAATGACTCCATATGGCATAAAAAATGTTAAAATAAAGTTGAGTATTTTTAGTTGCAATATTTCACTAATTCCTGTAATAATTAGAATTAGTAAAATTCCTTTTAATAATTGCCATACTCTAGAATTTCGTGCAGATACAATAAATTTATATAAAATGTAAATAACAATAACTAAATCTAAAATTAAAGTGATTAGTTTTAGTGGATTTTCAGAAAGATCTGCCATATAACTCATAAAGGATTGCCAGATTCCATAAACACTTAATCTAAGACTTTCAAACATATATTACCTCTTTTGTTCCTATTTTTTAGCATTATTTAGAGTTATGCTGCTATTAAATAATAGATGAGAGTAGTTGCAACAGATAGTATCATTAAAAGTGCTAAAACCACCGCCATTACTCTAGTAGCAATTTTTCCCAAATCTCTTTTGTTTTCTTTTTTATTTTTTGTACCTTTGATGTTTTTTGACATTTTTATCCCTCCTGTTTCATTATCACATAAATTATTTATAACATAATTTCAATTTTTTTTCAATGCCTTTTTTTGGTTATCCAAATAATCCTTTTTTCTTTACAGGAGGTTGTTCATTCATTGTTTTAGCAAGTTGCATTAATAAATTTCTTTGCTCAGATGTTAATTTTTTTGGAACTTGTACTTGCACAGTAAACACAAAATCTCCTTGACCACTTCCACTTAAGCTTTTAAAACCTTTATTACGTATTACAAATTTTGTTCCTGTTTGTGTTGCATCTGGTATACGATAAGTTTCCTCTGTTCCATCTACCATTGGTATACGAAGGTCTGCTCCTAAAGTTGCTTGTGTAAAAGTAATTGGAATATCACAAAGTACATTATTTCCTTTTCTACTATATATACTATGTCTTTTTACATGTACAGTAATATATAAGTCACCTTTAGATCCACCATTTTCGCCTGGTTCTCCTTCTTCTCTTAATACAATGGTTTGATTATCATCTACACCAGCAGGCACTTTTACAGTTAATCTTACTTGATTGCGAACAGTACCTTTTCCTTTACAGGTTTCGCAAGGTTCTTTAATTACTTTTCCTGTTCCTCTACAATTAGTACAAGTTCTCATTGTTTGCATTTGGCCTAGAATCGTGGTTTGCACTTGTTTAATTTGTCCTGTACCATGGCAAACACTACAGGTTTCTGGATGAGTACCTAGCTTACTGCCTTCTCCATGACAAGTTTGACAGGTTTCACGACGGTTAAGAGTTACATACCTTTCTGTTCCTAAAAAAGATTCTTCAAAACTGATTTCCAAATCATATCTTAAATCATTACCTTTTTTTGGACCATTTTGTCTGCTTCTGGAAGAACCTCCAAAACCTCCCCCAAAAAAGGAGGAAAAGATGTCTCCTAAGTCTCCAAAATCACTAAATCCATCAAAGCCTGTTGAATAGGTATAGGTTCCATTTCCAAAAGGTCCACCTGCTCCTCCAAAACCTTGAGGGCCATCTGCACCAAATTGATCATACATCTTTCTTTTTTGAGAATCGGACAAAGTTTCATATGCTTCATTTACTTCTTTAAATTTTGCTTCTGCTTCTGCTTTATTATCTGGATTGGCATCTGGATGATATTTTTTAGCAAGTTTTCTATAAGCTTTTTTTATTTCTTCATCAGTTGCATTTTTATCCACTCCTAGAACTTCGTAATAATCTCTTTTACTTGCCATTATTTTTCCTCCCAAAGTTTTCTTTATTTTGTCAGTCGAGGGACGCATCTTAAAACTGACAAAATGTCAGTTACAAGAAACGTCCCCAAACTGACAGAACCAACAAAGTTCCTATTATTTCTTGTCATCTTCATTTTCTACTTTGTAGTCAGCATCATATACATTGCCATTTGCATCTGCATGTGGCTGGCTACCACTATTTGCATCTGATGCACTTCCTGCATTATTAGCTCCTGCTGTATTATTTGCATTAGCTTGTGCTTGTGCAGTTTGTTGATACAATTTTTCAGAAATAGAATAGAATACGGTTGTTAATTTTTCCGTTGCTGATTTAATTGCCTCTACATCTGATCCTTCTAATGCCTTTTTGACATTTGCAATTTCTGTTTCTGCTTTTGCTTTTTCTTCTCCGCTAATTTTATCTCCTAATTCTTCAATTGTTTTTTGGCAGTTATATACTAAGCTTTCTGCATTATTTCTAGCTTCAATTTCTTCTTTTCTCTTTTTATCTTCAGCAGCATGTGCTTCTGCTTCTTTTACTGCTTTTTCAATATCTTCATCAGAAAGGTTGGTGCTTGCTGTGATAGCTACTTGTTGGCTATTTCCTGTTGCCATATCTTTTGCAGATACATGTACAATTCCGTTTGCGTCAATATCAAAAGTTACTTCGATTTGTGGTACACCACGTGGTGCTGCTGGAATTCCTGTTAATTGGAATCTTCCTAATGTTTTGTTATCTGCTGCCATTTCACGTTCACCTTGTAATACGTGAATTTCTACGCTAGTTTGACCATCTGCTGCTGTTGAGAATACTTGTGATTTTTTAGTTGGAATAGTTGTATTTCTTTCAATTAATTTTGTAAATACTCCACCTAATGTTTCAATACCAAGTGATAATGGTGTTACGTCTAATAATACTAAGTCTTTTACATCTCCTGATAATACACCACCTTGAATAGCTGCACCAATTGCAACACATTCATCTGGGTTAATACCTTTATCTGGTTCTTTGCCTGTAATTTTCTTTACGGCTTCTTGAACAGCTGGTACTCTAGTAGAACCACCTACTAATAATACTTTATGCAAATCATTTGCAGTAATTCCTGCATCTTTCATTGCTTTTTCTACTGGAATTTTAGTTGCTTCGATTAAGTCATGAATTAATTCTTCAAATTTTGCTCTTGTTAATGTTACATCCATATGTTTTGGTCCAGTAGCGTCAGCTGTAATAAATGGTAAGTTAATTTGTGTTTGTTGTACACCAGAAAGCTCAATTTTAGCTTTTTCTGCTGCTTCTTTTAAACGTTGCATTGCCATTTTATCTGTAGATAAATCAATACCATTTGACTTTTTGAATTCTGCTACTAAATAATCAATAATTCTTTGGTCAAAATCATCTCCACCAAGCTTTGTATTTCCATTAGTTGCTAATACTTCAAATACACCATCACCAATATCTAGTATAGAAACATCGAATGTTCCTCCACCTAAATCATATACCATAATTTTTTGGTCTTGATCTTCTTTGTCCATACCAAATGCTAAAGCTGCTGCTGTTGGTTCATTAATAATTCTTAATACTTCAAGTCCTGCTATTTTTCCTGCATCTTTTGTTGCTTGTCTTTGGCTATCACTAAAATATGCTGGCACTGTAATAACAGCTTGCGTTACTGGTTGACCCAAATAATTTTCTGCATCTGTTTTTAGTTTTTGTAAAATCATTGCTGAAATTTCTTGTGGTGAAAATTCATCACCTTCAATTTTTACTTTTCTATTAGTTCCCATATCTCTTTTAATGGAAATAACTGTATTTTCTGGATTAGTAACAGCTTGACGTTTTGCAATTTGTCCTACTAATCTTTCTCCATTTTTTGAAAATGCAACAACAGATGGAGTTGTTCTATTTCCTTCTGCATTTGGAATAACAACTGGTTCTCCTCCTTCCATTACTGCAACACATGAATTAGTTGTTCCTAAATCAATACCTATAATTTTTCCCATAATAATCTTCCTTTCTAAATTTGAATTTTTTATTAAAAGAATTTCTTTAATTGTTATCCTATTTTATCTCCTCGTGCCTTGCTGGTCGCAGCCTCCTAATTTTAAAAACTAGTATGTCGGCTGCTCCAATCGCACTCACCCTTAATGGGTTCGTTTGGTCGCTACGCGGCACTGAGCCGACAAAATAGGATAACAATCCTTCATAAATAATATATAAAATAAAAATTAAAATCTTAGTTAGCTACTACTACCATAGAATGCCTAATTACCTTATTACCTATCATGTAGCCTTTTCTATATTCTTCTTTTACTTCTTTTTCTCTCAAATTTTCATCTGTTACCAAACTTACTGCTTCATGTAATTCAGGATCAAAAGTTTTTCCTATTGCTTCTATTTCTTTGACTCCATTGGCTACTAAAACATCTTGAAATTGTTTTAAAACTAATT
This sequence comes from uncultured Clostridia bacterium, assembly GCA_944390505.1. Classification (GTDB taxonomy): domain Bacteria; phylum Bacillota; class Clostridia; order TANB77; family CAG-508; genus CAG-273. The sequence goes on from CALXQF010000001.1 coordinate 9,693, forward strand.
CTATTCCTTGTTTGTAGCCTTCATCTTCTGTCTTACTTTCTACTGCTTTTTCTAAATTATCAATCACTGGTAAGAAATTAGAAACCACATCACCTAAAATAGATTGATATAATTCTTCTTTTTCTTTACTGCTTCTTTTTTTATAATTATCAAATTCAGCTGCAATTCTTTTTAATCTATCTTCTGTTTCTTCTAGCTGTATTTTCAATGTTTCATTCTGTTTTTTTAGTTCTGCCTGCTCCTCGCTTTTCATTTCGTTAGTAGTTTCTTTTTCTTGATTGATTGCATGTTTGCCTTCTCTCTTCTTTTCTTCTGCCATTTGATTTGCCCTCACTTTCCATTTAATTTTTTACTAATATACTTCATAACTGAAATGACTTTGGAATAATCCATTCTTTTTGGTCCTATAATTCCTATAGTACCTAAGTCTTTATTTTGATAGCGGTGTTTAAAAGTAATAATACTAAAATCTTTTAATTGTTGATTATCATTTTCATCACCTATATAGACATTAATATCTTTTGCAAATCCAGTATTTAATAGATCTAGTACTATTTCTTTAGTATCCAATAAATTAATAAAATTTTTTGCTACTTCTAAACTTCTAAATTCCGGTAATTCAAATGCCTTATTGGCACCTTCTAAATAAATTTCAGATTCCTCATTAATCACTTTATCTAGCTGTTCCATAACAGGTTTAATCACTTTTAAACTATAGTTCATTTCTGAAAAGATATACTCTTCTAATGGTTTATCAATGGATTCTAACGGTTTTCCTCTTAATTTATTATTAAAAATAAAATTTAAAGTGTTCACTTGCTCTTCTGTAATATCTTCATCAAACTTGATAATTGTTTCCTTAATAATTCCAGTATCTGTTAAAATAACTGCCATTAACATTCTGGTTCCTAAAAGAACAAATTTTACCTCTTCTATATTTTGTAAATTATTTCTTGGCCCCACTGCTACCGAAGTATAATGTGTAATTTCTGATAGAGTATTAGTTGCAATTTTAGTTAATTCTTCAATTTCATTTACTCTTGTTTCTAGTTTAGATTGAATATATTTAATCTCCTCTAGGCTAATATCATCTTCTTTTAATAGTTCATCTACATAAAAGCGGTACCCCTGTGCTGATGGAATTCTACCACTAGAAGTATGTGGTTTATCCAGATATCCACTTTTCTCTAGCTCTACCATTTCATTTCTGATAGTTGCACTACTGCAATCTAAACCATATTTTTGAACAATTGCTCCTGAACTGACCGGTTCTGCTGTGTTAATATATTCGTCTACAATTGCTTGTAAAATTCTCTTTTTTCTTTCATCTAACACATTATTTCACCTTCTTTTTAGCACTCTTGTTTTTCAACTGCTAAACTTTATATATATTATATCCATTTTTAGCAATTGTCAATATTTATTGCTAAAAAGTTCTGTGAATTTTCTGTGACTATACAAATTCTTCCCATACCAAATTTGCAAAATCGAGTCCTTTGTTAGTTAATTTGATATAATCTCCGTCTATTTCTAGTAATTCTTCATTTACTAATTTTTCTAATTGTGTATGATAAAGAAAAATAGGATTATCAATAAATTGATTTTTAAACTCCTGAATACTGACTCCTTCTAATTTTCTTAATCCTAGCAACATATATTCTTTTTTCTTACTTTCTTTATTTTGCTTCTCATGAAAAATCAAATTATCTTCTATTTTATCTTTTTCATAGTTTGCAATATATTCTTCTACCTTTGTAATGTTAGAATATCTTACATTATTGGTATAAGAATGGGCTGATACTCCAAATCCTACATATTCTTTTTGGTTCCAACAATCAAGATTATGTTTTGATTCATAGTTAGGCTTTGCAAAATTAGAAATTTCATAGTGAACATATCCATTATTTTCTAATAATTCCTTTGCTCGCCAATACATCTTCCTTTCCAAATCTTCTTCTGGCAATACTAATGTTCCATCTTGTATTTGTTTTTCTAAACTTGTTCCCGCTTCTACAATTAAAGAATAGATAGAAATATGCTCTGGCTCTAAAGATATAATTTCTTCTAAAGAATCTTCTAACTCCCCTAATGTTTGGTTTGGTAGTCCTAACATTAAATCTACATTAATATTTTGAAACCCTACTTCTCTTGCCCAATGATAAGTATCTAAAAAATCATAATAAGTATGAACTCTTCCTAATGTTTGTAATAAATGGGGATGTGTAGACTGTAATCCAATGCTCAATCGATTAATTCCTGATTGAAAATAGTCTTCTAGTTTTTGTAAATTGACAGTCCCTGGATTCACTTCTATTGTAACTTCCGCATTTTCTACTACTTGATAATTTTCAAAGATAGTGGTCATTATTTGTTTTATATAACTACTTTTAATAAATGAAGGAGTTCCTCCCCCTATGTAAATCGTTTTGACTAAAAATAAATCGTCTAAATGGTTTTGATAGTCTAACTGATTTCCTTCTCCTACTTCTTTCATTTCTTGCAATAAGCACTTTATGTACCTTGGTATCAGTTCTTCTTTATTTTCATATGAGCAAAAATCACAATAAGAGCATTTTTGTATGCAAAATGGAATATGTACATAGATTCCTATTTCTTTTTGTTTCAATTGTTTTCTTCCTTTCTCTAACACTATTTTGTTATATAAATTAATTCTTTATAACTTCGTTCTTTCTTTTTTTATAATTCTCTATTATTCTTATTACAATATAAATTTCATTTATTTTTTAATTGTTCTGCTTTTTCTTGAAGTGCTTGTAATCTATGATTTACTCCAGACTTTCCTATTGGAGAAGATAACATTTGTCCTAGTTCCGTTAAAGAAGCTTCTGGGTTTTCTATTCTTAACCTTGCAATTTCTTGTAAAGGCTTTGATAATTTATCAAGTATATTATTTTTCATTAAAAATTGAATGTCTTCTATTTGTTTCATTGCCGCATTTACTGTTTTATTTAAATTTGCTGTCTCACAGTTTACTTTTCTATTTACATTGTTTCGTACATCTCTATAAACTCTAATCTCTTCAAATCTTAATACAGAACTGTTAGCATTAATAAATGCTAAGAATTTAGAAATTTCATCACCATCTTTTGTATATAGTACAAAATCATTTTTCCTTTGTAAAGTTTTAAAATAAATTCCATATGATTCTAAAATATCACTAGCAATTTTTTTATTTTCTTCTAGTGAAAAAAGAAGTTGTAAGTGATAATTTAATGTTGGGTTATTCATAGAGCCTCCACCTAGGAAAGCACCTCTAATAAATGCTTTTTCTAGTAACTCTTTACCTTTTATTTCATCTTTTATGGTAATATATATTTTATTTTCTTGATAACTAATCTCTGCTAATTCTATTTTTTTGCATATGATACAATATTTTTTTCCTATCATGTTAATGTTATAATCTGTGTATCCTAAATTGCTAATTAATTTTCCAAAACGATTAATATTATATTCATTTTCTGTTGTAAACCTTATTTCATTTTTTTCTACCACAATATGATTACTAGCAAGATAGCCTAGTAATTCATATTTTACCACTTCTTTGTTGGACAAATTTGCCAAACGATTCATTTCTTCTTTTACTTCACTGGAAAATGACATACTCTTCACTCTTTCTTTTATCATTCTCTATGATAATATCTTTTTTCATTATTTATTATGTTATGGTTGTTCTATACTATTGCCTATGTAAATGATTTCATTTTCTTGAATATTGAGGCCCTGTCATTATTTCTTTATTTTTTTGAGAATTAGGATTTTATCATTATTGCTTTATTTTCTTAAAAATTATAACTCTGTCATTATTTGCAAAATCTTTGATTGGCTCTTTTGTAATCAGTTCTAAAACAGTATTTTTTTCTTTCCATAAGTCGATTACTTTTTTTCCTTGATCATAACCAATTTCTAATAATAAATATCCTTCTGGCTTTAAAAATTGAAAAGCATTTTTTAATATTTCTTTATAAAAAAATAGCCCATCATTTCCGCCATCTAAAGCAATTCGTGGCTCGGATTTTACTTCATTCGATAATTTTTCTATCACACTTGTTTCAATATATGGTGGATTAGACACAATACAATCAAATTTTATTTTTGGTATTTCCTCCCATAAATTAGATAGTAATAGTGTTACTTTTTCTTCTACTCCATTTTGCATGGCATTTTTTTTGGCAATATTAAGAGCCTGTGTACTAATATCTGTCATAGTTACATTGACATTTTTTACATATTTTGCAATAGAAATTCCAATTGCTCCGCTTCCTGTACACAAATCTAAAATTTTTAAGTCATTTTGTGTTCTGTTTTGTTGTTCATATTGTTGTTGCTTATTCTGCTGTTTACTTCTATGATCGCCTAGTTGATTAGTCTGTTTTTTATTCTTTTCCTTTAATCTTTGTATAGTTGCTTCTACTAATATTTCTGTATCTGGTTGTGGAATGAGCACATTTTCATCCACATAAAATTCTATCCCCATAAATTCTTGTAAATGTGTAATATATTGTATTGGAGTTCCTTCCATTATTTTTTGGATTGACTGTAAAAAAAATTCCTTTTGTAATGTATCCACTTCTTTTAGGCTATTTTCAATACATTGCATTCTATTTTGATGAAATACAAATTCTAGTAATCTTTTTGCCTTTAGATTTGCATCTATTATCATATTTTCATCTAATTTTTTTCTTCCTAATAAATAAAGCTCGTACTGGTTCATTTTTCTTCTTTCTTTTTTTGAGCTCAGTATATCATGTTTTGCTTAGAAAAACAAGACTTTATAAAATCATGACTTTTTGTCAATCATTAATCCTTTATTCTGTCAGAAAATCAAAGTCTTATTTTCAATATATAACAATAAAAAAGGAAGTATTTTAGTACTTCCTTTTCATTTATGTCATATTTAATTATTCGTTCAAATTATAGTTTTCAAACTTGTATTGTTTATATTCTTACTACATACTAGTCACATATTCATTTAATGGTTTTACCCTATAATTTAATTCTCCAAACTTGTCTGTTGTAATATAACCTGCCTCACTATTGATAACGTCTGGTATACGATTTACCACACTAGCACAAGTTAATTCTACTGTACTTGGTCTTGAAACTACAATTGTCGTATCTGGTTCTCCATAAATTGTCCATTCATTTTTATCAAAGTCCTCTTTAGAATATACTTTTCCTATACATTGTGTTTCTAAAGTAACTCCTTCTTTGGTTGTTGTCGTTACTACCGCATTCATTCCAGTAGCGTCGCCTGCTTTTACTGTCATGCCTAATGTAGTAGAGTAAATATCCTCTTTATAAATTTGTGGTACTGTTTTTTGTGTTTGGCTTTCCACCGTTAACCCTAATTTATCACATAACCAACCATTTACATTCCACATATAAGAAGGTAAATACTTCCCACTTTCAATTACTTTTTGTCTTTCTTCATTTGAAATTCTATCTACCGATGCTACTTGCTCATCAAATTCTTGTAAAGTTAAACCTGCACCATGTGCTCTTGCCAAAGCAATTCCATAGTCTTCTACGTTATAACTAGAGCTTCCTTGAATTTTGGTAATTTTATGAGTAGAACCTGCAATGGAGCTAATGAGTTGTCCCCAATAGATATCTTGATAACCACTTCCTGTAATAGTACATCCTGTTTGTTTTGCCATATCATCTAATTCTTTGGTTATTGTTGGATTAGAATTTGCAGGATAAAAAGCTTCCTCACAAGTAGTAATTGCATTAATTCCTAATCTTGCACAAAGCATTAAAGCATCTCTTACATCCGCAATTAAGCTCATTGTTGTTACAATAGCAATATCTGGTTTTACTTGTTTTAACATCTCTTCTGCGTTTTCTAATGCTGTTACAGTTACTCCTTTGTTTTCTGTTTTCATTACTTGTCCTATATCTTTTCCTATTACATCAGGGTTAACATCTATTGCCCCTACAATTTCTCCACCTTTTTCTTCTACATACCTCATAGTATATACTGCCATTTTTCCTGTACCAAATTGCACTACTCGCACTTTTCTATTCATTTTAAATTCCTCCTTTTCCTATTTTCATAGGCATTAAATTTAATCTTTCGATTTCTAGATAGATTATATACCATTTTTTATTTTCTATACAAGTGTTTTTTATTTTTTGTTTTGTCAGTTTTGGGACGTTCCTTTTACTGACATTTTGTCAGTAAATAGGAACGTCCCCAGACTGACAAAATGTCAGTCTGGGGACACATCTTAATGTTAAAACAGTTGATATCACTGTTTTTTTATAATCTACTGAAAAATAGAACAAAGCGCATTCCAAATTCCTAAAAGGACGCTACCAATAACATCTACAACTGTCTTAATAATTGTATTTGATTCATAAAAGCTAATAATCCAATTACGAGTTGGTGGAATGATCCATATAATTGCGCAAATGATGGCAATCACTAATATTGTAATTAGTAAATCTTTATAGTTTTTCCATGTCCACTTATATTTAATTTTATACCCCAAGCTTCTTAAATAATCTTCATATGCTTTTTGATATTTTCTTTCATATTCTGCTTGCATATTTTTTTGCATTTCTTGCTGCGCTTTTTGATATTGCTTTTGCATTTTAGCATATTCTTCTTGTGTTATATTTGGTTGTTGAGTATCATAATGAGGTTGTCCATAAGGTGACTGTGCATTTGTTCTATTAGCATTTTCATTTTTTCTTTGTTCTTCTTGCCTTTTTGCTTCTCTTTCTTCTGCTAATTTTCTATCATATTCACTTCGTTTTGTTTCATCTTCTAATGTTTCATAGGCTTCATTAATGATTTTCATCTGATGTTCTGCTTCTTGTTTTTTTTCTGCTGGTTGTAAATCAGGATGATATCTTTTTGCTAATGTTTTATATGCTTTTTCTATCATTTCTTTTGAAGCTGTTTCACTTACCTCTAATATCTCATATAGTGTTTTCATTCTTTCCCCCATTATATATTTTCTCTCCTCTTACTATAAAAGAACAAACTCTCTATTATTTCTCTATACCTTCCTCCTTTAGTATAACATTTTTTGTTGTTCATTCCTAGTAGTTTTTTAGGAAAACTAAAAAATATCTCATTTTACATAGTATTTTATAATTGTTTATGATATAATACGAAAAGTTATGAAAAATATGGTAACAGGAGTTGGAGACAGTGAAATTAACACAAGATGGTGAAGTTTTAGCAGAAAATAAAGTTTTAATTTTATACATTTTAAATAAATTAGAAGAACCTATTACGAATGATGGTTTGTTAAGATTAGTATTATCTGTAATGGACATGAATTATTTCTACTTTCAGCAATTTTTATTAGATTTAATAGAAAGACGTTATATTATTTGTTTTGAACAAGATAGGAAAAATGTATATCAAATTACACCTGAAGGAAAAAACACATTGGAACTGACCTTGAACATTTTACCTGGTATTATGAAATTAAAAGTAGATACTTCTTTTGAGGGTCAGTTAAAACAAACAGAAGAAAAAGAATCTATTACAGCAGAATATACTCCTAGAAATGAAAATGATTATATGGTTACTTGTAAAATTAATGAAAATAATAATTGTATCTTTGAAGTAAGTGTTTTTGCTGGTTCTCGTGAAGAAGCAAAAAAAATAGTAGATAATTGGAAAGAAAATGCCTACCGCATCTATCCAGAAATTTTGAATTCTTTAAATAGTTAAATTTTTGTATTATTGGCTTTTCTTCATTGAATTTTTAATAAAATCCTATACAAAATAGAGTTGTTCTATTTTATATAGGACTTTTTATTTTTGTTTATTATCACTTTTTTGTTTTTATTTCACTACTTATTTTTTGTTGTTCTCACTTTATTATTGAAGTATTTTACTCCAATTCTTCTTTTTATTGTTGATTACTTAATATTTTAATTTTAGTATTGTCTTCCCCAAATTACCATATGTTTTGCTTTTTTCCCGCAGCATACACAAGTATCAGAAATCTGTTCTTGCTCAAATGGAATACATCTTGACTTTGCTCCTGTAAATTCTCTGATTTTGTCTTCACAAGATTCTTCTCCACACCACATTGCTTTGATAAAACCTTGGTTTTCTGTAATATTTTTTGTAAATTCGTCCATATTAGTTGCTATTGTTGTTTTTACTTCCATTCTTTTTTTGCAATCTTCAAACATATTGAGTTGAATTGCTTCTAGCAATATTCCTAATTCATGTGATAATTGGTCTAATTGTACTTCTTGTTTTTCTAAAGTATCTCTTCTCACTAAAATACATTCTCCATTTTCTATATCTCTTGGTCCTATTTCAACACGAACTGGAACTCCCCTCATTTCCCAATCATTTAACTTATATCCTGTTGAATAATTATCTCTCAAATCTAATTTTACTCTGTATCCTGCTTCTAGTAATTCTTGGTAAATTTCTGTTGCTTTCTGCGTTACGCCTTCTTTATGTGCTGCAATTGGAACAATGACTACTTGAATTGGAGCTACTTTTGGTGGTAACTTAAGTCCTCTATTATCTCCATGTGCCATAATAACACCACCAATTAATCTAGTACTAATTCCCCAAGAAGTTTGATAAGCATATTCTTCTTTTCCTTCTCTATTTTGAAATTTAATTTCAAATGGCTTAGTAAATTTTTGGCCAAAATAATGGCTTGTTCCAGATTGTAAAGCTCTTCCATCATGCATTAAAGTTTCTACTGTATAAGTATTTTCTGCTCCCGCAAATCTTTCGCTTGCTGTTTTCTCTCCTTTTACTACTGGAATAGCAAGTAAATCTTCTATTACTTGTTGATAAATATTAAGCATTTGAATAGTTCTTTCTCTTGCTTCTTTTTCTGTTTCATGAATTGTGTGACCTTCTTGCCATAAAAACTCTCTAGAACGTAAAAATGGTCTTGTTTCTTTTTCCCAGCGAAGTACATTACACCATTGATTATACACCATTGGCAAGTCTCTCCAGGAACTTAACCATTTAGAATAAAGGTTAGAAAACATCGTTTCAGATGTTGGACGAATACACAATCTTTCTTCTAACTCTTCTCCTCCACCTTCTGTGACCCATGCCACCTCTGGAGCGAATCCTTCTACATGGTCTTTTTCTTTTTGTAATAGACTTTCTGGAATTAAAACTGGTAGATATACATTTTCTACTCCTGCTTTTTTAAATAAATTATCTGTATATTTTTGAATATTTTCCCAAATAGCATATCCATATGGTTTAATAGCAATACAACCTTTTGTATCTGTATAATCTGCTAAATCTGCTTTTTTTACAATATCTGTATACCACTTAGCAAAATCATCTTCTATATTGGTAATTTCTTTTACAAATTCTTTTTCTTTTCCCATTTTCATTTCCTTTCTAACTTTATCACTTTATATCTTTTTATCTCCCTCTTCTCCCCTTTCGGGCATTGGAGCCTCTTGTTGTTCTTCATTTAATTGTTTTTCACTTTTCTGCTGTTTTTCTGTTTCTTGTTGAACTTCCTCTACTTTTTGTTCTTCTATAATTTCATCAATCACAATTTGTTGATTTTCATCTAGTTTATATCTAGGTAAATCTGGCAATTCATTTAAATTGCCTAAACCAAAAATTCTCAAAAACTCGGATGTCACTCCATAAGTTCCTGGTTTTCCTGGTGCATCTAGCTTTCCTGTTTCTTCTATCAAATGATAATCTAACAATTTATATATAGTTCCGTCTGAATTCACTCCGGCGAATTGCTTCAATTTCTGCCCTTGTAATTCTTGGGTTATAGGCAATAATGGCTAAAGTTTCCAATGCTGCTTGAGATAAATTAGGTTTATTTCTTTTATCTAATATAGCATACATATATTCATAATATTCTTCTTTACTACATAATTGATAAGCGTCTCCAATATTAATAATTTGAAGACCTCTATCTGCATTTCGATAATCTACTTTCATGCTATCTATAATTGTGATAATTTCATCTGATGCCACTTCTAGTGCAGACATTAATTCACTAATTTTTACTTCTCTTCCTGCTGCGAAAAGAATTGCCTCAATAATTCCCTTTTTTTGGTTAATTTCCATTTTATCTCATTCCTTTACCACTCTATTATCCCACGCATTTGGCTCTATGTCAAGAAATATTGACATTGTTTTTTTGTTATGGTAAGATAATTTTAGTTTGAAAATGAAAACAATAATTACTTTATTGGTATCACCTTTATAAAAAACTCAAATCTGCTATAAAAAAGGAGAAGATAATATGGAAATATTCCAAAATATTGAGTATGAAGATTTAGAAGATAAAGCTTATGATGAAAAAACAGAACAAATAATTCATGCGGAAAATTCTGAAGAAAATGATCCAAGCAATGATGAATCTAATTCAAAAGAAGAACCAAAAAAAATAGAAGTAATAAATGGAAATGGTGATTTAAACATTTCCCCTGTTTCTGATTATTTGGAAGTAGAAAAGCCAAAGCCTAAAGACAATAGAACCATTATTATTCCTGAAGTAAAAGATAATGTGACAGAGTCAGAGGAAAGTAAAAAAGAGGACGAAAAAATACAAAAAAATTCTAAAGATTCTGAAAATTAGTTTTTTAATTTTTTATACTTGCAATACGCAAAATAGCCAAAGGCTTACTTTATCAAAAACCTTTGGCTATTTTTATTTTCACTATTTTACTTATATCGCTTCTTTGTTTTCTTGTGATTCACTATTTGCCTCTTCATTACCTTCTTGGTTGGCAATTTCTAAGCTAGATACAGAAACTTCATATGCTACTTTCTTTTCTACTGTTCCATCTTCATATTTTTTCTCATACTCTCTTGATTGTACTCTACCAATAATTCTTACTTCTGTACCAACTGGAACATTTTCGCAAAATCTAGCATTTCTTCCCCATGCAATACATGGAATATAGTCTGATTTATTATATGCTCTATTAACTGCTAATAAGATGTCTGAAATTTCTCTTCCAAATGGAGTTTTACGATAAATTGGTTTTTTACAAATAAATCCGTCTAAAACTACTTCATTGGAAACTTGATCTTTTCTAATTTCAATTTCTTCTTCTTGATTTTCTAAAAATTGAACATCTTTTGCAAAAACAGTTAATATTAATTTGTTTTTTTCTTGGTCATAACTGTTATATGATCTAAATTGTCCATCAATTTCAATTTTATTTCCTATTGTAATGTCTTGGTTTGTTAATAATCTTTCTGAAATAGTTACTGGAATAATATCTGCATTTCCGCTTAAACGTGGTACGCTTAAATCAAATATGTAGAATTTTTCTCCATAGATTTCATGGCTAAATCTTTTTTCGCTTGTTACCTTTCCAACCAATACTAAATGGTTATTATCATCATAATTTGTATTCAATTTGTTTTCCTCCCTACCTTTGTTTCTTATTTTTAGTTTATTCATAGTATGTATGTTTTAGACTATAACTAGTCACAATTTATATTATACTATGTTTTTTTGGTTTTGTCTACATAAAATGTTAAATTTTTCATTTATTTTACAATTATTATATCGGTCTTTTCAAAATTTATTCACTTTATTTTTATTTTTCACTGCTTCTCAATTATCTTTATTTTCTATTGGATGATATTTTCTTGCAATTTTTGTACTCCATTACGGTCAATTGTATAGTTTTCTTGATAAATTAAATCTGAAACTGTTACAATTTCATAGCCACTTTGCTGAATATTTTTGATTATCATATCTAAACTATCAGCTGTATGTTCTGTTCCATTATGCATTAATATAATAGAACCATTGCTTAATTTTCCATTTAATCGGTTCCACATTTCTTCTCCTGTTAATCCAGTATAATCTAGGGTATCCAGATTCCATTGTATTGGTATATGGCTGCTTTCTTTTGCAGCTTGAATAACGGTATTATTATATTCTCCATATGGTGCACGATATAATATTGTTTTTTGACCAGTTAATTTTTCTATTTTGTCAGAACAACTTTGAATTTCTTGCTTATTTTCCTCTTTACTTAAATTATTAACATGAGGATGACTATCAGAATGGTTTGCAATTTCATGTCCCGCCTCTGCTATTTTCTTTACTGCCTCTGGAAATTTATCAGCCCAATCTCCTACAATAAAAAATGTCAATTTTATTTTGTTTTCTTCCAGTATCTTTAGAATATTATCTATGTCATCTGCATTCCAAGCGCAATTCAAAGTCAAAGCAACCTTTTTTTCTTTTGTTTGTACTTGATAAATTGGTACTTCTTTTATTGAACCTGATGTAAGCACTGTATCATAATTTCGATTTGTTACAGCAAAAGCCAGCATAAATAGTATAACAACTGTTCCAAAGGCAACACAATAAGAATATATTTTTTGTTTATTAAATACAATGAACATTCTTGTTTTCATTCCTTCCTTTTTGAAAATTGTATTATTAATTAATCTTTCAATAGCAACTTATTATATTAGTAAAATTTTCAATCATAACTTACTTTCTGTAATAAACTATTAAAATATATTCTTGTTTTTAGATATTATTCTTATTTGCCTTATTTTTTATGTAGGACTTTTTTATATAAAATTTTAAATAAATTCTGTTTCTTCTTGTACTTGATGAATAATTATATCTTGCTGTAAAAGTTGACCTGCTACTTGATGAAATTTTTCTTCTGTTTCTGTTAGATAAATTTTTATTTTTCCACTATGCCCATCTGCTAATTGCTCACTCATTTGTAGAATGTTTTGTGTTTGTACTGCTACGTGTTCTCCTGCATTAATTAGTTCTACTTTTTTTCCTAATTGTTTCTGTATAACTGTGGCTAGCAGTGGATAATGGGTGCACCCTAAAATAAGAGCATCCATTTTTTCAAAATTTTTTAAATATTCTTTTACCACTAATTTAGCAATTTTATTATCTGTCCATCCTTCTTCTACCATTGGTGCCAATAATGGACAAGCTATACTTTGTATTTGTGCTTCTGGTATTTGTTGTAAAATTGCATTTTCCCAGCCTCTACTTCGTATTGTTCCAGTCGTTGCAATAACTCCTATTTTTGTTTTTTGTTTGGTTTGAATATATTGTACAGTTGGTTCAATGACTCCTAAAATTGGTACCTGATAATTATTTTGTACTTCTTTCAATGCTTGACTAGTTGCCGTTCCACATGCTATTACAACTAATTTTACATTCTGTTTTAATAAAAAGTCTATTCCATTTTTGGTCAATTCAATAATCGTCTGTTTTGATTTACTTCCATAAGGAAATCTTTTTGTATCTCCTAAATAAATGAAATTTTCTTCTGGTAACTTTTCCTTCATTGCTTTTAATACGGTCATTCCTCCTACACCAGAATCAAATATTCCAATTGGTCTATTATCCATTTTCTCATTCCTTTACTTTATTAATTTAAAAAGCTTATTATGATAAATATTGCAACTTTTTTCATTGTTATTATAACATATCCCATTTTAATCACAGATGATATATATTTATTCTTGGCTATTATACTATATTTCTTTTTTCTTTCCTATATGTTGTTTCTTTTTTTATCACATTTTGTCGAAAATTATCATAGTATATATAAAACAAAGAAAGGAAGGAAGATATTTATGGAATACGAAAAATGTGTATGCCCAGTTTTAAATGTAAATGGGGTAATGGCAACTGGAAGACAATATGATTTAGACATTACTTTACCAGAGGATAATCGTGCTGTTATTTATGGCATTATTAAAGATTGTTATAAAGATCCAGTTTGTGACGCAGTAGTAAAATTAGTAGAAGTTTCATGCGAATGTGGCAAAGAAGAAAGAAAACCAGTTTCTCATACTTTCACAGATAAGAATGGCGAATTTGTTTTTGGACCTTTATGTGCTAACCGTTTATATGAAATTGAAATTTGGGTTGACCAAGTAAAACATTGTAAAGTTTGCACATCTACTAAGCATGAAGGAAAATGCTTAAAAGGTGTTGACATTGACTGTGACAAACATTGCGATAAAGAATGTGATAAGCATTGCGATAAGCCTTGCGATAAAGAATGTGATAAGCATTGCGATAAGCCTTGTGAAAAAGAATGTGACAAACATTGTGACAAACCATATGACAAAGAATGTGATAAACCATGCGATAGACCTTGTAGATAATAAATCATACTAGTTTTTTGCTATTAAAAATAGCGAGTTTTAAAACTCGCTGTTTTTGATCTATTTTTTCTTATTACATAATTCCCATTCTTTTAGCAAATTGTTTACCTTTTTTCATCATTTTCTTTTTGCCTTGTCCCATTGTCTCTGCGTATATCATGGCTACTCCTGCTGTTACAATTCCTCCTATTAGCATACCTTTCATAAATTTCAATTTTCTTTCCTCCTTTCTACTATCAATCGAAAGTTTTGCTTTTTCTTCTATTGGTTTTGTCATCCTTGAACCTTTTTCGATTGAATACAATATTTTTATTTATTGTTATTATGTCTTATTTTTGCTTTTATATACATCTTATACCAAGAATATATTTCATATATTGCAATAATTAATAAAAATACCCCAAACAATTTTCGCAGAACTTCTACATTCATCGTACTTCCTATCATAGCACTAATTGTTGCTCCAACCATTCCTGAAAGTATAATTGGTAAAGCTTCTTTCCAAAGAATGTTTCTATTTCTAATACCTATGATAATTGCAGCAATTGCTGTTGGAATAAAAAATAATAGATTAGTAGCTTGTGCCACATGTTGATCAAAATGAAGAATAAGAGAAAGGAGGAGAATCAATATGGTTCCTCCTCCCATTCCCATTCCGACTAATTATTCCAGAAATAAAACCTATTAGTATCTCAATCATTTTTCGCCCTTCTTGTTAATTAGTATAATACCAGTACGTGTATCAATTTACTAATTTATACCATCTATTAAAGTAATCTATCTATAAAAATCATAGCAACATGTTAATCCCTGCATAAATTAAGAAAATAGTAAAAGCAATTTTTAAATACTTTTCGGGTACTTTGTTTAAAAATTTAGCACCTACTATGCCTCCTATAATGCCACCAATTGCACATAATATTCCAATTTTCCAATCTATTAGATGATTTTTACCATAAAAAATTGAAGTAATAATTACCATTGGTAAAATACAAAATAATGAAGTAGCTCTTGCTTGTTTTGGCTCTAATTTTAATGCATATAGAAAAGCTGGTACTAAAATAAGCCCTCCTCCTGCAGTAAATAATCCACTAATCATTCCTGCTATTAATCCTATCACTATTTTTTTCCATAATTTTTTTTCTGTTCTTTTCATCAATAGTTATTATGTTCTTTTTTTTACTAACTATGCATCTTCTTCTCTATATTTCTGAATTTCTTTTTCCGCTAACTCTGTTAAAATCAAATCACACTTTAACATTTGTGCAATAATATTGTTTCGTAATTCCTCTTCTTTGATGCTATCAACTGCATCTAAAAATTTTTGTAATTGAATTAAATATCTTTTGTTCTTTTCCTTCCAATCTCTATTATTAGGTGTATTTTCTTTTGTATGTTTGCTTCTTATCTTCATTCTACACACCTCTTTCTGATTTCCGTTACTTTTATACGATTTTAAATTACTTTTATCGTTATGTTCGAGTTATGATATGTAATTTTAATACATCTCGTGGTAAAATACAAGTATAATGTAAAAAACGACAAAATTCGTCAAAAAATTCATGATAGAAAGGTTGAATTGAATGATTAAAATAAAATTATCTGATTTGCTCGGCAAACATAAGATGACTCAAAAAGCGTTAGCAGAGCTTACCCATATTAGACCTGCCACTATTTCTAAGATGTACTATGAAGAAACAAAAAGAGTCGATATTCAGCAGTTAAATAATATTTGTCAAGCATTTAATTGCGAGATTTCTGATTTGTTAGAATATATTCCAGATTCTCATTCTAAATAACTTTATTATCAATATTAACTAATAAGTTTATTAATATTATATCAAAAAGCACTCTCTATTGCTAGTGCTTTTATTATTTTTTCTTTGATTTTAATGTTAATTTACCCTTCTTATTGTTGTTAAATCATTTTTCTTAAACATGTTATTAAGTAATCAACATCATCTTTTGTGTTATCTTTACCAAATGTGATACGTAAAGTTCCTGTTGCCATATCATTTGAAAGACCTATTGCAGTTAACACATGTGAAGGCTCTGGATTCCCTGTACTGCATGCTGAGCCAGCAGAAGCACAAATTCCTTTTGCATCTAAATCTAATAATAGTTTTTGTGCATTACAATTTGGAAATGAAAAATTAGCATTTCCCGGCAAACGTTTTTCTCTATCTCCATTTAATTTTGTGTTTGCTATGTTTCTTTCTATTTCATTAATATAATAATCTCGTAATTTCTTTAAATGACTATTATATTCTTCAAATCTTTTATAAATTTCTTCTATTGCTTTTCCTAATCCAACAATTTCTGCTACATTTTCTGTGCCAGCTCTCTTATCATTCTCTTGATGTCCTCCATCTTGAATCTTAGTAAAGTCCACTCCCTCTTTTATATATAAGGCTCCTACACCTTTAGGTGCATAAAATTTGTGCCCTGACATAGATAAAGCATCTATTTCTAATTGCTTCACATCGATTCTCAAATTACCAATGGCCTGCACGGCATCTGTATGAAATAAAATATGATTTTGATGTGCGATTTTACTAATCATTTCTATTGGTTGTATTGTACCAATTTCATTATTAGCAAACATAATAGAAATTAGGATAGTAGATGGAGAAATAGAATTACTTAATTGTTCTAAATCTATCACTCCATTTTTATCTACATTTAAGTACGTAACTTGAAATCCTTCTTTTTCTAAATGCCTACATGTATTTAATACTGCCGGATGTTCTATTTTACTGGTGATAATGTGGTTTCCTTTTTGCTTATTAGCATATGCTATGCCCTTAATTGCCAAATTGTCACTTTCACTTCCACAAGAAGTAAAATAGATTTCTTTTGCTTTTGCTCCTATAGCATCTGCAACTCTTTTTCTAGCATGTTCTATTGCTCTTTTTGCTTGTCTTCCTAAGCTATACATGGAAGAAGCATTTCCATATTGTAATTCAAAATATGGTAACATCTCTTGCAACACTTCGGTACTTACAGGTGTTGTAGCTGCATGATCAAAATAACAAATTTTCATTTTCTTACTCCTTAATTCATTTCTTTATATTAGTCTATTGTTACTTATATTATATGTCATATATTTTGCTTTCTTTCCAATACTATTATGCTTTATCATTATTTTATTTATTCTTAAAAAATGAAATGCGGAAAAAAAACTGCTAACAAAATATTGTTTATTTTATTAGCAATTTTTATATTTTTCTATCGAATAAATTTTAGAATTCAGGACTCTTTATGTTGTTCATTCCATCTATTTACTCTAATATTTTGGTAAGCTTGTAATACTTCGGAGTATTTACGATACTCATCTTCCCACACAATAGATGGTATCTTATCATATGCCTCAAACACTTTTTCTGCTTCTGCTAGAAATATAATTTGTTCTTGAGGACTCATTAATTTATATTTTTTTGAAAATTTATATAATTTGTCTAGCATATCATTTGCTTGTATAAAACTCACAAAATCTTTAATTTTAATCCCTGCCATTCGAATCTGTAAAACAGCTGTTGCTACTAAAGCAAAAATAATAAAAATGAGTAGGTAGACAATTGACATAATTTCCATTTACTTGCTCCTTTTGATTTGTTTTTTTTATTATAGCATTGTTCTTTTTGAGGCGCAAGCGTTTTTTAGTTTACGCATAAATATTCGGAGATAACACAGGGCGAAAGCTTATATCATTATAGTCGTTACCATAATGGTTGCTGAAACAAAATGCACCAGCATATGATTCAAGACTATAGCTACCCCATTGATTTGTGAAAACATAAATTTTTATTAACAGTTTTACAATTGTTACAAATTCTTCATATTTTTTATTTCTTTCTATCATTTTATGTTATAATTAGATTCAGTTGAAATATTCATGTTAATAATAATTAAAATTCATGAATATAAATCAATCTATAACAAAATACAGTATGAAATGAAAAGGGATATTACTATGGAACGTTTTGAAAAAACTAAAAAAGCTGGATTATATGGTATATTAGGTAACATTTTTTTATTAATTATAAAAGGCACTGCTGGTTTTTTATTTAAAAGTCAATCTATGATAGCAGATGCTATGAATAGTGCAAGCGATATATTTGCTTCTTTAATGACTTTTATTGGGAATAAAATTGCAAGTGAGCCAAGTGATAAAAGTCACAATTTTGGACATGGAAAAGCAGAGTACATCTTTTCTATGCTGATTTCTATTTCTATGATGATTGTTGCTTTTAAATTATTTTATGATTCACTTAATAGTTTATTTCAGGGAAGTGAGTTGGTTTTCTCATGGCTATTAATTATTGTATGTTGCATTACTATTGTGGTAAAGCTATCTCTTTATATTTATACAAATAAACTTTCTAAAAAATATAACAATATTTTGTTAGAGTCAAATAAAAAAGACCATCGTAATGACTGTATTGTTACTTCTTTTACTTTAATTTCTATTTTACTAACTTTAGTGGGCATTTATTGGTTTGATGGTATTGTTGGAATTGGCATTTCTATTTGGATTTGTTTTACTGGTGTAAAAATTTTTGTTGAAAGTTATAATGTACTGATGGATATTTCTATTGATGAAAAAACAAAAGAACTAATTTTAGATTTAGCTCATCATTATAAGAATATTCAAAAAATGGATGAAATTGTATCTACTCCTGTTGGTTATCAATATGTTGTGTTCTTAACTATTTATGTAGATGGCAATATGTCTACATTTGAGAGTCATGAGTTAGCTGATAAACTTGAAAAAAATGTAACTGCTTTAGATAATATCTATAAAGCGATTGTTCATGTGAATCCAATTTAATGTCAATTAAGAGTTTGACCTAAAATATTAATTTATAACTAAAGCATGAAAATTTAATCAGATTTTAGGTTAAACTCTTAATTGATTTTATTGAATCACAATAGCCTCATTTTCTACAGTTGCAGTTGCTTTTTTATGAGCCTCTAATTTTCCGTCTAAAATTTCTTCTGCAATCTTATCTTCTAACAAGTTTTGAATGGCTCTTTTTAAAGGTCTTGCACCGTAATTGGTGTCTACTCCTTTTTTGGCGATTAAGTCTTTTACCTTATCATCTACTGTTAAATCAATATTTTGCTCTTTTAAACGTTTTGTTACTTGTTTTAACATAATATCAATAATTTGTTTAATATCTTCATCTGTCAATTTATGGAATACAATAATTTCATCAATACGGTTAATAAATTCTGGTCTAAACTCTTTTTTTAGTTCTCCCATAACATCTTTTTTGATATTTTCATATTCTTTTTGTGATTCTTCTTTGGTATTGTTATTTACTGTAAATCCTAATGATTTTTTGTCTGTAATCATTCTTGCACCAATATTAGATGTCATAATGACTACTGTATTTTTAAAATTAACTGTTCTTCCTTGGCTATCTGTTAAACGTCCATCATCCAGAATTTGTAATAACATATTCATTACATCTGGGTGAGCTTTTTCAATTTCATCTAATAAAATAACAGAATATGGTTTTCTTCTAATTTTTTCTGTTAATTGACCCCCTTCGTCAAAACCTACATATCCTGGAGGTGAACCAATTAATTTTGCAACAGAATGTGGTTCCATATATTCAGACATATCAATACGAATTAATGCATCTTCATTACCAAATAAACTTTCAGCTAAGGCTTTTGAAAGTTCTGTTTTGCCTACACCAGTTGGTCCTAAAAATAAAAATGAGCCAATTGGACGATTTGGATCTTTTAATCCAACTCTTCCTCTTCTAATTGCTTTTGCCACTGCTTCTACTGCTTCATCTTGACCTATAACTCTTTGATGTAAAGTTTTTTCTAGATTTTTTAGTTTTTCATTTTCACTTTGTGTTAATTTTTGAACTGGTACACCTGTCCAACCAGAAACAACCTCTGCAATATCTTCTTCTGTTAAAGTAGTCACACTTTTGGTGTTTTTACTTTCCCATTTTTCCTTTTCTTTTTGTAGTTTTTCTTTTGCTTCCTTTTCTTTGTCGCGAAGACTTGCTGCTTTTTCAAAATCTTGCACTCTGATTGCTTCTTCTTTTTCCTTATCTAAAGCCGCAATTTTTTCTTCCATTTTTTTCAAAGAGTCTGGCTCCTTGAATGTTCTCATTTTTACACGTGAAGCTGCTTCGTCAATTAAGTCAATTGCTTTATCTGGCAAAAATCTATCATTAATATATCTTGTAGATAATTCTACTGCTGCATGAATTGCTTCATCTGTAATTTTTACATTATGATGTGCTTCATATTTGTCACGAATTCCTTTTAGAATTTCTGTGGTTTCCTCTTGTGTTGGCTCACCTACGTTGACTGGGCTAAAACGTCTTTCTAAAGCACTATCTTTTTCAATATATTTACGGTATTCGTTAAGAGTTGTAGCACCTACTACTTGAACTTCTCCTCTTGCTAATAATGGTTTTAAAATATTCGCTGCATCAACGGCACCTTCTGCAGAACCTGCACCTACAATGGTATGAACTTCATCTATAAACAGAATGACATCTCCTGCTTTTTTTACTTCTTCTAAGCATTTTTTAATTCTTTCTTCAAAATCCCCACGATATTTAGCTCCTGCCACCATACTTGCAATATCTAAGCTTACCACTCTTTTATTTTTTAGCATTTGTGGTACATCTTCTGCCACTATTTTTTCTGCCAAACCTTCTACAACAGCTGTTTTACCAACACCTGGCTCACCAATTAGACATGGATTATTTTTTGTTCTTCTTGATAAAATTTGAATAACCCTTTCGATTTCCTCTTTTCTACCAATGACAGGGTCTAGCTTTCCTTCTCTTGCTTGTTTTGTTAAATCATTACCAAATTGATTCAAAGTAGGAGTTTGATTAAAACTTCCTCTTGCCTTACTATTAGATTGTTTTTCACTAGTACCTGCGTTTTCATCTTCATTAATCACTTTAATGATTTCATTGTATAATTTTTGAGGGTTCACGTTTAAGTCCATCATAATACGAACAGCCACACTATCTCCTTCACGCATAATTCCGATTAATAAATGCTCTGTTCCTATAAATTCAGAACCTAATTTTCTTGCTTCAATAAAAGCATTTTCAATCACTCTTTTACTTCTAGGAGTAAAACCAATAGAGTCTTCATCTTCAATTTTATCTCCTTTTCCAATTAATTCTGCTATTTCATCTGCTACTTTTTCTGGTGTCATTTCTTGCATTGTTAATACTTGGCTTGCAACACCGCTTCCTTCTTTTATTAAACCATACAAAATATGTTCTGTTCCTATGTAATTATGTCCAAAATTTGCTGCTAACTCTGCTGCTAATTCTAGTGCTTTTTCAGCACGATTTGTAAATTTATACATCATATTCTTACACTTCCTTTCTATTCTTTTATAATTTGCTTAATTACTTCTGGTCGTTTAATTTCTCTTTCATAACCATCTAACTGCTTTCCTACATATTTTTGCAAATTAGCTGGTTGGTTATATAAGTATAATTTAGATATTTTACTATCTGTTAATTCTTTGATAATTCCTAAATCTGTTCCTAATTTCACATAAGATAATAGCTTTTTACATTCATCTGAAGATAGTTTAGTAGCATATGCTAAAGTTCCATAAGCACGATAAACTCTATCTTCTAAATCAATCGAATTTTTGGCCAAATATTTTCTTGCCATTCTTTCTTGTTCTATTACCTTTTCTGTAATGGTATTTAAGTTTTTAATAATATCATTTTCTGTTAAGCCTAATGTTTGATTATTCGAAATTTGATAAATATCTCCTTGGCTTTGTGTTCCTTCTCCATAAATACCACGAATGTTCATTCCAAAACCATTCACAATATTTAAAATCTTATGAATATTACCAGTCATAGTTAATGCAGGTAAATGCACCATAACAGAAGCACGCATTGCAGTACCTACATTAGTTGGGCAAGATGTTAAATATCCATATTTCTCACTAAAAGCATAATGTAACATTCCATCTAGCTTTTCATCTATTTCAATCATTAGATTTTTTAGATTTTCCAAATCTAATCCAGAAGCAAATACTTGCATTCGTAAATGATCTTCTTCATTAATCATCATGCAAATATTTTCTTCATCGTTGATTAAAATAGCTCCATGCTTTTCTTTATTTACTGCAAATTCTGGGCTGATGACATGCTTTTCTACTAAACTAACTTTGGTAATATCATCTATATCATTTAAGTTAATAAATTTTAGCCCATAGCCAATACTTGGTGTGATTTCTTTTATTTTATCTAAAACTTCTTGTGCTTGCTCTTTTGAAAATTTTGTAGGAAATGGATACTCTCTTAAATTTCTAGCAAGTCTTACTCTTGAACTAATTACTACATCCGAATCTTTTCCATTTTGTAAATACCAATTTACCATATTTCCTCCTTCTTCAGCTTCAGGTCTGTCCCTGGACTGACAATTTGTCAGTTCTGGGACGTAGCTGTGACTGACATTTTGTCAGTTAAAGGAACGTCCCAAAACTGACATGCCAAAACTGACATAGCTTTATGATAATTTTTTAATTTCGTCTCTTATTTTTGCTGCATCTTCATAACGTTCTTCCTTGATCGCTTTTTTCAAGTCCATATTTAATTGTTTGATTTTTTCTTCTTTGCTATTATGTTGTTTTTCCTTTTCTTTATTTTTTTCTACTTCAGTTGTTTTTTTACCTTTTACTTTTTGAACATCTTCCTCAACTGTTTTTCTGTCTTCTAAACTTAAATTACTTCTTCTTCCTACATGTCTTGCAGAACCATGAATATTTTTTAGTACATTATCTAGTCCATCTGCAAAAATGTCATAGCAATTACTACAACCAAATTTACCAGTATCTATAAACTCATCATAAGTTGTACCACAATTATCACATTGCATTGTGGTTGTTTTCGTAAAGCTTGGCAAAAAGTCTGTGCTTTCTGTTCCTCCAAAAAAGTCTCCTAAAAAGCTAGAAAAATTAATTGGCATATTAAAGTCCAAATTTTCTAATCCTAAACTTTTGGCACATTTATCACAAAGTGCCATTTCTTTTTTTACACCATTAATAATTTGTGTGTAACGAAAGTTTACTTCATTTTTTCCACAATTTTGACATAACATAAAAATCAACCTCCTTTATTTTTTATGTTTTGTTTATCTATTCATCTTCTACTAAATTAATTAACATATTTTTAAAAATCTTTGCCCTTAGCTTATCCCTTATGTCTTGTGATACTGTTAGTACATTATCACTTGTTGCTACTTTTAATAATTTCGCTTCTGTTTTTGAGATAATCTCTTCAGATAGAAAATTACTAATAAAAATGTCTACTTCTTGTGAAGTAATTTGATCTCCTATACTACTAATAGCATGCATTAAATAATTACTTTTGGTAACATTAATTTTTTTAATTTTAATATGTCCTCCTCCACCTCTTTTACTTTCTACATAATATCCTTGTGATGGATTGAATCTAGTGGCTATGACATAATTAATTTGTGATGGTACACAGTTAAAATGCTGTGCCAAATCATTTCTTTGAATTTCAATAAAATCTTCATCATCAGAAAACATTTCTTTAATAAAGTCTTCTATCATATCAGATATTCTCATTTTATCACTTCCCCATTTTGTCTGTTTCTTTCATATAGGTGAATATTATCCTACTTTTTTTATATTTCTGTATAATAAGGAACTTTACTCTTTTTATGAAAGTCGAATTTGTTTTTTGACTTTGACTTTCTTTGACCTTACGTATTATATTATACGCATCCTCTTTTAAAACTACAAATTTTATTTTTCTTGTTTTTATTTAGAATTTTATTATTTTGTTGTGATTTCTTGTTGTTTTCTTTTGTTTTCTAATTTTTTCTTCTCTTTTCTTTTATTTTTATTGTTTATTCCTCTGGTTAGTGATATTCTCCATCTTTTTAGCTTTTTCCTTTTGCTTTTCTAATGTAAGCCATGCAAAATAAGAAGAAAC
>CALXQF010000002.1 GCA_944390505.1 uncultured Clostridia bacterium
CATTGGGATATTGTTGATATTCAAACTCCAGAATATGGTGGAGGAGAAATTTGGTTTGATGATGTTCTTATAAGAAAAGATGGAGTTTTTGTATTAGAAGAATTAAAGGCTTTAAACCCAGAAAACTTAAAATAAACTATATAAAAGAAGTAAATATATTTTTATAATTACTTCTTTTAATATTAATCATTAAAGAAAAATTCATCATAGTTTTTATTTTCAATAATTAAAGCACCTTCAGAGTGTATTTTTTTAATATCCTCTTTTGAAAAAGTTAAAAATTTGTCATATTTATGAATGTTTTCTATGTTATAAGTGGAGAGTATGATTTTTTTTACGATAGGTAATAAATTCGGAGTAAGTCCAAGGATTAACCCCTTATGAAGAGCTTTTTCCTTAGACCCAGAAATGTTTAAAACAATTTCAACTTTTTCTAACATATTATTGGAAGAATAATTATTATTAAAAGAAAAATATGCAGTTGTTTTACTTGCTTCGAGAACCCCTTCATAATAGTAACAACATTTTTTATAAGCATCTATATTTTTTATACCATTATAAAATTTACATTTTAGAATGTCATTTTCTTGATAAATATCAATAATGGAAAGTATTAGTTTTTTATCAGTATAATAATAGATATATAATTTATTAGAATCAAATGGATTTAAAAAGTTATAATTTATATTTTTTGTTTTTTCAATTGAAAACAGTTCGTCTAAGGAAATATTTAGGCAATTGCATAATTCTAACAAAGTAATAGTATCAGGAATAATTTCGCCACTTTCATATTTAGAAATTGTAGCTTTCGACTTATGTAGTTCTTCTCCTACTTCTAACATTGTTTTATGAATCGCTTTCCTATAAAATTTTAGCTTCTTTCCTAAGCTAAAATTTGCAACATTATACATAATATAGTTCTCCGTTTCTTAAAAATATACTTTTTTTTTTTTTTTTAAAAAAAATATTTTTATATACATATTTTACCAGGTTTTACATTAAAAGTCAATTTTAACGAAACAATTAGATGATAAAATTCTAATTATAAGAAACTATATCTATTTTGAATATTTTCAACAGAAAAGTTAAAATGAAATTGTTTATATTTAGAAAGGTAGCATATAATCTGCAAGAGAGTGTATAGATATGGAAGAATTAAGAGATTTATATGATAAAAATAAGAATTTAACTGGTGAAAAATATTATAAAGGAGAAATTATACCAAAAGACAGATATATCATAGTAGTAACATTATTTATCTTAAATCAGCATAATGAATTATTGTTACAAAAAAGAAGTAAGGAAAAAGGGGGAAAATTTGGATTTTTAAGTGGACATCCAAAAGCAGGCGAAAACAGTTTACAAGGAATAACAACAGAACTTAAAGAAGAAATAGGAATATATAGTCAGGAAATGAGTTTTTTACATACAGAAAAAACAAAAAATGCTTTTTTTGATTTCTATTATTTAAAAAGTGACATAGATATATCAAAATTAGAGTTACAGAAAGAAGAAGTAGAAAGTGTAAAGTGGTTTTCTATTTGTGACATAGAAAACCTAATAGATAGAAATGAATTTTATGAAAATCATATAGAAGCCTTAGATATAATAAAAAAATATATTAAATAATAAAGTAGGGGGATTTTATGGCTACCATTGCACAATGGGATGTAAATAATATATGCAACTTGAATTGTAAACATTGTAGGGTATCAGAAAAAAATGACGAAAATGAATTATCATTAAAACAAGCAAAAGAATTATTAGCTCAACTTTGGTACAATGGAATAACAGACTTAAATTTTTCAGGAGGAGAGCCTTTCTTAAGAGAAGATTTATTTGAATTATTAAAATATGCTAATAAATTTCAAAGTATTGTCATAACAACAAATGGAACATTACTTAATGAAGAAACTTGTAAAAAATTATCGAAAATTTCCAATGTAAAATTATCAATTAGCTTAGATGGCATGGAAAAAACTCATGATACATTTAGAAGAAAAAAAGGAACTTTTCAAAAAGTTATAACTGCATTACCAATTCTAAAAAAATATCATATAAAATATGCTATAAAATATACTTTATCTAGTGAAACTATGGATGATGCATTAAATGTTTTAAAGCTTGTTGCAAAAAAAGGCGCAAAAGAATTTAATGTAAGAAGAGTTATTTTAGCTGGTAATGCTAATAAGGAGATGCTCTTATCTAATGAAAAATATATAAATATAATTAAAAAGTTGATTAATGAATGTAAAAAGTTGAAAATTAATTTTAGAACAGGAGATCCTCTTTTAATTCCTGTTTTTCCAAAGTTATTTGGAATAGATATAACAGATGATAGTATGAAAGAGATATATTCAGGCTGTCAAGCAGGAGATGAAATAATTTATATAGATTATAAAGGCAATGTTGGAGCATGTTCATACATACCAATTTTGGCAGATAACATCAAAGAGAAATCATTAGATGATATATTAAAAAATAATAAATTATTTATCCAACTAAAACAATATAAAGACAATCTCAAGGGAAAATGTTCTCATTGTAAATATAGAAATATTTGTGGAGGCTGTAGAGCTTCAGCATTTGCCTTTAAAAAATCATTACTTGAAGAAGATCCATTATGCTTAATAGAGGATATAATATAATTTAAAGATTTTACTTTTGCATAAGTATAGCTACTTTTGCAAAAAAATATATAATTTAAGATTTGGAGGTATTTTAGATGAAACAAAAAGTGAAAAAGGACAAAAATACTACAAACAAAAATACTAATTTAGAGAAAAAGAAAATTATTACTTGCAGAATGTGTGGCTAATAACGGGAGGATTTTCCTCCCATATTTATTATGAAAGGAATAATTATGAGTATTTTACCTAAAGTTTTAAAAAGGCATAAAGATAAATATACAATTTTTCATATGAAAATAATAAATAATTCTAATGAAAATATTAAAGGGTATATTAGTTATAAAGTGACTAAGCCAAATGGAAAAATCGATATAATAGAGTTTAATCGAACAGAAGAAATATTAGCACATTCAGAAAAAAATTTATATGATAAATATTATATAAATAAAAATTCATTAACAGGTAGATATTATGTTGATGGAAAATTTTATTGGAACAATCAGAATATTTTATCAGAAACTAATAAAAATGATTATTTTGATGTAGAATAGGAGTAAAGATGAAGAAACTCGATGGTTTAAGATTTTTACAGAAGAATTTTTCTTCTTTAACAGTAGATTGTCTATTTGTAGATAAATTAGAAAATTTGGATGATGCTATGCTTTATTCAGAAGATGATAGTATAGAACAACTATGGAGAGTAAGAACAGGAAGAAAAAGAGGGTCTGAATTAAATCTACCACAGGGAACATTTAAAGATATTAAAGAATTAAAAGAATTTATAAGAAAACAGTCAGAAAAAGATTCTACTATGGAATTTGTAGTTCATAGGGTGTCTCAGAGATACTTTACAGCACCATTTGTTGGAACACTAACTGTATGCAATGACTATACAACACCAAGAATAAGAATTGAATTACAGAAAGTCACAAAGCAATTAGTCAGTCTAATTGACAAAGGAAAAAGACCAAGGGATTGGGAAGTTTCTTTAATTCTGGATTACAAATATTTAGCTAGGTTTCCAAGAATTTTAAGAAAAGATGCAGTGGATTTAGAAAATATCAAGGATGCAATAGCAGTTATACACGAAGTAGGAGAACGAATATTTGAATTATATGATGAAAAAAATCAGGATATTGAAACTTATACTAGATTTAATATTTATTCCCTAGGACAAGTTATTTTGGATGATCACAGAAGTTCGGATTCATTTATAGCCAAATATAAATGTAATAACTTACTACCAATTGAACAAACTAATCCTAAAAAGAAAAAAATAGAAGAAATGGAATTTGAAAAATAAAGAAAGCTTGAATTCAATTTGAAAATTTTAGAATATCTTCTGATTTATTTTCTTAAAATATTATCACATTTCTTTCATAGAATAAATTGTGAAAATCATGTGAAAAATTAAAATAGGTACTTGACAATTATAACAAATGGGTATAAAGTATTAGCAGTCTTAAAAAACGACTGCTAATTTTAAATTGTTTTAATAATAAATAATTTAAAGTTATCATATAATAAAAGGTAAAACAAAAGGAGGTAATTTTTATGTTGAAACCATTAGGTGATAGAGTCGTTGTAAAAATGTTAGAAAAAGAGGAAACTACCAAAAGTGGCATTATCTTATCTTCAAAATCAGAAGAAAAATCTCAAATAGCAGAGGTTGTTAAAGTAGGACCTGGTATTGATAGTGAAGGTAAAAAAGTAGAAATGCATGTAAAAGAGGGGGATAAAGTAGTATTAAATCAATATGCAGGAACAACAGTAAAATATGAAGAAGAATATATTATTGTAAAATATAATGACATATTAGCAGTAGTAGAGTAATAAAAAAAGAAAGGATTGTGAGAATTATGGCAAAAGAAATTAAATTTGGAGAAGACGCAAGAAAAAGCTTGCTAAATGGTGTTAATAAATTAGCAGACACTGTAAAAGTAACATTAGGACCAAAAGGTAGAAATGTTGTATTAGATAAAAAATTTGGAGCACCTTTAATTACTAATGATGGTGTTACTATTGCAAAAGAAATTGAATTAGATGATCCATATGAAAACATGGGAGCACAAATTGTAAAAGAAGTATCTATTAAAACAAATGATGTAGCAGGTGATGGAACAACAACAGCTATGGTATTAGCACAAAATATGATTCGTGAAGGTGTTAAAAATGTAGCTGCTGGTGGAGACCCAATGGCAATAAAAAGAGGTATGGATAAAGTAGCAGTAGCAGCAGTAGATGCTTTAAAAGAAAACAGTGTACAAGTAAGTGGAAAAGAAGATATTGCAAGAGTTGCAAGTATTTCAGCAGATAACACAGAAGTAGGAGAATTAATTTCAGAAGCAATGGAAAAAGTTTCTAAAGATGGTGTTATCACAATTGAAGAGTCTAAAACTTCTCAAACAGAATTAAATGTAGTAGAAGGAATGCAATTTAATAAAGGTTATGTATCTCCATATATGGTAACAGATACAGAAAAAATGGAAGCAGTTGTAGATAATCCATATATTTTAATTACAGATAAAAAGATTAGCAATATTCAAGAAATTTTACCATTATTGGAAGCTTTAATGCAACAATCTGGAAAACTAGTTATCATTTGTGATGATATTGAAGGAGAAGCATTATCTACCTTAATTTTAAATAAATTAAGAGGTGTTATTAATGTAGTTGCTGTAAAAGCACCTGGTTATGGAGACAAGAGAAAACAAATGCTAGAAGATATTAGCATTTTAACAGGTGGAGAAGTAATTACCTCTGATTTAGGACTAGAATTAAAAGATACTACTATTGAACAATTAGGTAGAGCAAAACAAGTAAAAGTACAAAAAGAAAATACAATTATTGTAGATGGTATGGGAGATAAAGAACAAATCAAAGAGAGAGTAAACCAATTAAAAGCACAAATTGCAGAAGAAAAGAGCGAATATGAAAAAGAAAACTTACAAGAACGTTTAGCTAAAATCGCTGGAGGAGTTGCTGTAATTGGTGTTGGAGCTGCAACAGAAGTAGAAATGAAAGACAGAAAATTAAGAATAGAAGATGCTTTATCTGCAACAAAAGCAGCAGTGGAAGAAGGAATTGTACCAGGTGGTGGTACAGCATATATTGATATTTCACAAAAAGTAGCGAAAGTAGTAGAAGACTTACATGGAGATGAAAAAATTGGTGGAAAAATCATTTTAAGAGCATTAGAAGAACCAGTAAGACAAATTGCAGTAAATGCTGGATTAGAACCATCTGTTATTCTAGAAAAAGTAAAAAATAGCCCAGTAGGTGTTGGATTTAATGCTGCAACAGAAGAATATGTAGACATGAAAAAAGCAGGAATTGTAGATCCTACCAAAGTATCAAGAAGTGCACTTCAAAATGCGGTATCTATTGCATCTATGATTTTAACAACAGAAAGTATAGTAACAGACAAAAAAGAACCAAAAGAATGCAACTGTGGAGGACATGACAACGCAGGAGATATGAGTGGAATGTATTAATAGCAATGTTAGTTTTGGGACGTAGCAAAAAATGATAAATGTCAGTCGGAGGGACACATCTTGAAACTAAAAATATTGCAAATATGAAATCTTGCTTTTTAGAAAAAAGCAAGATTTTTTAGGACACATAAGACAAATTTAGTTAAAAAATACTTATACTAGTTCTTGACAACCATGATATAATATTAATACTGTAAAAACAAAACAGAAAAATAATGAAGGGAAAAATAAATGAACAAAGTAGCATTTTGCACATTAGGTTGTAAAGTAAATCAATATGAAACAAATGCCATGATGCAAAAAATGATAGAAGTGGGATTTGAAATTGTAAATTTTGAAGAAAAAGCAGATGTGTATATCATTAACACTTGTACAGTAACCAATATGGCTGACAAAAAATCAAGACAAATGCTTCGCAGGGTAAAAGAAATTAATCCAGATAGCATCTTAGTAGTAGTAGGTTGTTATGCACAAGTAGCAAAAGAAAAATTAGAACAAATACCAGAAATTGACTTAATTTTAGGAACTAATGAAAAAAATGATATTGTTACATATATTCAAACAGTATTACAGGATAAAGAAACAATAAAAATAAGCCAAAGCACAGAAAAATATAATAAAAACAAGGAAACAACAGGAAACATGCAAATAAAAGAAGAAGGATCGAAAGAGGATAAGCCAATAAAAGAAGGAGAACTGAAACAAAATAACTGTATCTCACAAATTTCTGATGTGACAAGCCAAAAAGAGTTTTTGGATTTTGGAAATGTAACTTATACAGAAAAAACACGAGCAGTTATCAAAGTACAAGATGGATGTAACCAGTTTTGTTCTTATTGCATTATTCCATATGCAAGAGGACGCATTAGAAGCAGAAAACCAGAAAGTGTTATTCAAGAGATTACAGCTATTAGTCAAAAGGGAGTAAAAGAAGTGGTCATTACAGGAATCCACATTGCTTCATATGGAAAAGATTTTGACAACAGCTCTGGTGTTTCTATTTTTCATTCTGAAAATAATGATTTGGAAACAACTAAAAATCTGCAGAGTGAAAGTGCTACTAATCAGACAAGTAACCAAATAAGTCAAAAAGAAAAAGAAGATAAAGACAGGTTAATTGACTTATTAGAGGATAAGAGCAAATACAGGCTAATTGATTTATTAGAAGAAATCCAAAAAATAGATGGGATTGAAAGAATTAGACTGGGCTCTTTGGAACCAACACTAATTACAGAAGAATCCGTACAAAGACTTTCTAAGCTTTCTAAAATATGTGACCAATTTCACTTATCTTTGCAAAGTGGATGTGATGAAACTTTAAAAAGAATGAACCGCAAATATACTACAAAAGAATTTGAAAAAGGAGTGATACTATTAAGAAAACTATTTCCTCAGGTGCATTTAACAACAGATGTAATTGTAGGTTTTCCAGGAGAAACAGAGGAAGAATTTAGGCAAACTTATGAATTTTTGAAAAAGATAAAATTCTATAAAATGCATATTTTCAAATATTCACCAAGGACTGGAACAGTAGCAGCTAGTATGAAAAATCAGATAGATGGAAACAAAAAAGAGGAAAGAAGTAACCTTTTATTAGAACTTTCAGATTGTTTAGAAAAAGAATACAACAGGCAATATATTGGAAAAAAGGTAGATGTGTTGTTTGAGGAAAGAGAAGGGGAATATTGGAAAGGTCATACTACCAATTATATGGTTGTAAAAGCTATTTCAAAGGACAACTTAGAAAACAATATAAAGCAAGTAAATATAAATGGTTTAAGTGGAATGGAATTAATAGGTAAGTTGCCTTGAGATTTGTGAAAAATAAGAAGTGTCAAGAATACAAAATTTAAATAATAAATTCAAAAATAAAAATTTAAAAATTAGGAATCAAAAATCGAAAAATAAAAATTGGGGGCTTGATAAGAAGAAGGAGGAAACCACATTGAAAATTATTTATCAAGCTCAAAAAGAATATCCAAGAAAATTAAATACAATTTACGCTCCACCAGCCAAACTATACGTATTGGGTGATGAGAGTATTTTAAATAAGCCATCTATCGCCATAGTAGGTTGCAGGCAAGCAACAGACTATGGTAAAAAGGTGGCTTTTAGGTTTGCTTATGAACTATCAAAACAAGGGATTATTATTGTTAGTGGCTTAGCTAGAGGAATTGATTATTGTGCGCATTTAGGAGCAGTAAAAGCAAATGGTAAGACAATTGCAGTATTAGGAAGTGGATTAAACCATATTTATCCAAAAGAACATCAAGGTTTTTGCAAGGAAATCATACAAAAAGGTGGAGCAATTATAACAGAATATGAACCGAAGGAAAAGCCTATGCCAATGCATTTTCCAGCAAGGAACAGAATTATTAGTGGTCTATCTAATGGAATTTTGGTAGTGGAAGCCAAACAGAAAAGCGGAACATTAATTACCGTGGATTATGCCTTAGACCAAGGAAAAGATGTATTTGTCATACCAGGAAATATTACAAATGAAAACTCATATGGGACTAATGAATTAATTAAGCAAGGAGCTAAATTAGTGACTAATATAGGAGATATATTAGAAGAGTTAAAATAGGACTATTGGGGACAGACACATTTAGTCCTAGGCCCATTAGTGACTGTCCCCAATGGTCCTAGTGACTCTCCCAAATGGTCCCATTAAAATAAGCTAAAAAAACTTGAAAAAATATGAAAATATAGATACAATATAACTACATTGCGATGAAAACAATAGTTACAAATACAAGGCAATGATAAAATAAAAAGACAGTTTAATAATAAAGAGGGAACAAACTTGGAATTAAAAGGTGAAATTAAGGAAATTATTTATCGAAATGAAGTTAATAGCTATATGATAGCAGTTTTAGAAACAGAAAAACAAGAAGAAACTACAGTAGTAGGATATTTACCATTTATTGAAAAAGGAGATAGTCTAAAATTAGTAGGAAATTTTGTAGAACATCCTGAATATGGTACACAATTCAAAATAGAAACATTTGAAAAACTAATGCCAGAATCCATAGAGGCAATAGAAAAATATTTATCAAGTGGAAAATTAAAAGGTGTGGGGCCAGCGACTGCTGAAAAAATGGTTCGTACTTTTGGACAAGAAATTATCAATATTTTAAAATATGAGCCAGAGAAGCTAGTGTGCATTAAAGGAATTACCAGACAAAAAGCAATTGAAATTTCTCAAAGTTTTAATGAAAATTGGGAAGTATGGCAAATTGTTGGATATTTAGAAAAATTTGGAATTGGACCTCAGAGTGCAGAAAGTATTTATAAAAAACTAGGTGCTAATACCATTGAGCAAATTGAAGACAACCCCTATTTATTAATAGACCTCACAAACAGAGTGAACTTTGCACAAATTGATCAAATGGCACTCAAAATGGGAATGGATATAGAAAACGATAAACGAATTAGAAGCGGTATCAAATATGCACTCAAATTATCTACAAACAATGGACATTGTACAGTATTATATGAAAATTTATTACAGTTTGTCAAAGATTTACTAGGCGTTTCTGAAGAAATGATAGAAAACAATATGATATATTTACAAACAAAAAAGGAAATTGTTTTAGAAGATAGAGAAAAACAAGAATGGGTATATTTAGCAAACTATTATCAGGCAGAAAAAAATGTAGCAGAAAATTTGATTGCATTAGATGAATATACAAATGTGAAAGAAATTCAAGGTTTTGAAAGAAAACTAAAAAAGATAGAAAAAACTTCTGATATTGAACTTTCTGAAAAGCAAAGAGAAGCAGTAGTAGCAATTCAAAATCATAATGTATGTGTGATTACTGGTGGTCCAGGTACAGGAAAAACAACAATTATCAAAACGATTATTGAATTATATAAGCAAGAAGAAAAAAAGGTGGTACTTTGTGCACCTACAGGTAGAGCGGCCAAAAGGATGACAGAAACCACAGGAGAAGAAGCCAAAACCCTTCACCGTTTATTAGAAATAGGAAAAGCCAATAGTGATGATATGCAAAATATGGATCCTAATGTAGAAGTAGCACCATTAGATGCAGATGTAGTGATTGTTGACGAAGTTTCCATGGTAGATATTTTTTTGATGAATTATTTATTACAAGCAATTTATAAAGGAACAAAACTAATTTTAGTAGGAGACAGCAATCAGTTACCATCTGTAGGACCAGGAAATGTATTAAAAGATATTATTGCATCTGAAAGGATTACAACGATTACCTTAAATAAAATTTTTAGACAGGCTGCAAAAAGTAAAATTATTTCATATAGCCATAAAGTAAATGAAGGAACTAACTTTTTATTACCAAGCCAAGAAGAAAAAGAAGAAACATTAGATGACTTTTTCTTTATTCAAGAAAATAATAAATTGAAAATATTAGAGACAATTATCTCTTTAAGTAATGGAAGATTACAAAACTATGGAAATTATGATTTTGTCAAAAATATTCAAATTATTACTCCAACCAAAAAAGGTGAGTTAGGAACAAAAGAATTAAATAAAAGCTTACAATCTGTCATTAATCCACTTTCAGAGGAAAAAAATGAAAGAAAGTATTTAGACACTATTTTCCGTGAAGGAGATAGGATTATGCAAATCAAGAACAATTATGACATTTATTGGGAAAAAAGAGAGCCTACATTGGAAATGGGAAAAGGTGTGTTTAATGGAGAATATGGAACTATTTTATCCATTGATGAAACAGAGAAAAAAGTAAAAATTCAGTTTGATGATGAAAAATTGGTATGGTATAACTTTGAGGAATTAGAACAAATTGAACATAGCTATTGTATTACAGTTCATAAAGCACAGCGGAAGTGAATTTGATGTGGTAATTATGCCAATTGTTCAAGTTGCCCCAGTTTTATTAACAAGAACATTACTATATACTGCTATGACAAGAGCGAAAAAGTTATTAATTTTAATTGGAAACCCATATACTGTTGAATTTATGATACAAAATGCGGATAGTAAAAAGAGAAACACTGGTTTGGAATTTAAATTAAGGAGTATTAAATAGAAAAAAGAAAGATAAACAGAGAAAAATGCAGAAAAAACGACAAAAACACAAAATATCAATATTGACTGCTGGGTTAATGAAATGTAAAATAGAAATATCAAAATACAGAAAGGAGGAAATTTTATGGAACAAGAAATATTGGAAAAATTACTTCAATCTAATATCGAGACACAGAAAATGATGCAAACAGTAGTGACAACAGTTCAAGGATTACAAAATAATGTAATTACATTAAATACGACTGTTGGTAAACTGCAAGAAGAAGTATTTGAAATCAAACAAGACATAACAGGAATGAAACAAGAAATCGCAATATTGAAACAAGATATTGCAGAGATGAAAAAAGAAATCGCAACAATGAAGCAAGATATTGCGGAAATGAAACAAGAAATCGCAACAATGAAGCAAGACATTGCGGAAATGAAACAAGAAATCGCAACAATGAAGCAAGACATTGCAGAGATGAAAAAAGAAATCGCAGAAATTAAAGCAGAACAAGCAGTAATGAAGCAAAAAATTGAAAAAATGGAAATAGAAATAGATGAATTAAAAAATGGACAAAAAGAGATGAAACAAGATATCATAAAAGTAAATGTAAGACTAGACAAAGAAATTGAAGATATTGGTGTAATTATTCAAGTACTTTTAAATGACAACCATAGAATGGCAAACTAGATGATGAAAAATAAAACGAAAAAACAAAATTGGGGGCATTAGATGGGAGGTAAAGTAATGAACTTTCTAGATAATGTCTTTTCTTTCATCTTTCCACCAGTTTGTGGGATGTGTGGAAAAATAGGAAAAAGTTATTTATGTGAGAATTGTGCTAAAGATTTAAAACAATCAAGCGATTATCATAATGAAATCCATAACTATAATTGTATGAATAATAAATATAAGTACGTTTCAAAAAATAATTCATTCCATCAAAATGGTAAGTTTCCTAAAAATAATTTTTATTTTCAAGAACATTATTATTTGTTTTCATATACTTCTCTTATTCGAGAAAAAATCATTCAATATAAATTTCAGGGACAATCATACCTTTTTAGAATGTTTTCTGAATTTTTCGTGAAAAATGAAAAATTGTGTGGATTTTTGGAAAAATATGATATAATAATTCCAGTTCCAATTAGCAAAAATAAGATGCTAAAAAGAGGCTATAATCAAAGTATGCTGATTGCAAAAGAAATTGCTAAAAGAACGCAAAAGGTGCAATTAGAAAATCAGGTTTTAATCAAAGACATAGAGAATCAATCTCAAAGTTCTTTAAATAGAAAACAAAGATTGGAAAATGTAAAAAATGTATATAAAATACAAAATGAGCAAAAAATAAAAGAAAAAAATATCCTTCTTTTTGATGACATTTTTACAACAGGAGCAACAGTAAATGAATGTGCTAAAACTTTGAAACAAGCAGGAACTAACAAAATAGGTGTATTAACAATCGCAAAAGATTTTTAAAACGAAAGGAAAACAAACATGGAAGATTTAGTAGAAAGTATTTTAGATTATATAAGAGCAGATTACACAGATTATGCTATTATGATTAATGGAGAATGGGGAAGTGGAAAAACCTATTTTTGGAATCATAAAATAAAGCCTAAAATAGAGTCAATGCAGGTTAATGGTAAAAGATTAACTGCTATTTATATGTCATTATATGGAATTTCTAATTTAGAAGAAATTAGTAAAAAAATATTTATAGAAACTACTCAGTTAATGGATAAAAACCTCAAAAAGTTTATGGACGCTAGTGGAGTAAGCAACATTCCAGAATATGCAAAAACAGGTCTTGATATGGCTAACTTTTTTGGAGTTACCCAAAATGGAGACAGATTAGATTATGGTCAATTTTTCTCAACAGATGACAAAGTGCTTTGTTTTGATGACCTAGAAAGAGCTAACGTAGATGTTATTGATATTTTAGGTTATATTAATAACTTTGTAGAACATGACCATATTAAAACCATTATTATTTGTAATGAGAAAGAATTATCTACCAAATTAAAAAATAGCAATTTAGAGATGAAAACATTTATTGCTACTTATTTGCTAGATAAAGAAAACAAACTAACCATGAAAACAGATAAACCAATGGTAGAAAGAATAAGAGATACCATCGAATATGTTTTTGATAAGGCAAATGATTATGAAAGAATTAAAGAAAAATTAATTGGCGAAACTTTTGAATATGCACCAGAATTTAATTACATTATTAATGGTCTTTTAATGCGATTTGAAAATTATCCGGATTTAATTAGGTTTTTACGAGAAAATACCAATTTAATCACATCTACTTTTAATAAAAGTGGAACACGAAATTTGCGTATTTTAAAACATGCATTAAATGATTTTAAAAAGATATTTGATATGGTAACAAAATCTTATCCAAATACAAATCATCGTATTATGCAAACAATGCTTATATTTACAATTGCTATTTCATTTGAAATTAAAGCAGGTAAAATTACAAAGGACAAATTTGTAAACATTGATAGTAACGAAGAATATAAATCAATTTTAGTATCTTCTAGAGTTTTTATGGATAATAGACAATTTTATATTAAAGAATTTGATAACAACTATTATTACAACTTTAAAGCAGAATACCGTTTCTTTAAATTTATTGAAAAATATATTCGTACTCGTATTTTTGACATGAAAGTTTTTAAAGATAACATGGAAGTTATTAGAAATACAATTGATACCAGTCAATTACCAGGTTATAAACGATTACTAACAGAAGAATATTGGAAAATACCAGATGACCAATTTGATGGAGTTATAGAAGAAACATTAAATGATGTAAAAAATGGTAATATAGAATTAATTCAAATTGTAAAATTATTTGCTTATTTTACCTATTTCATCAAAAAAGATTTAATAAGATATGATATGAGAACCATCAAAAGTGTTTTCTTTAATGGAATGAATATTGCATCTTTAACTTCTACTTATTGCGACAATGTAGAAGAAGAGTTATCACATGTGGCAATTGAAGATGATATTGCACCAGAAATGGAAGAAGTACTACTTCACTTTAATGAAATTAACTTACAATTAAAGGATAAGATGTACAGAGAAAAAGCAGAAGAAATCTTTAAATATATTCCAATGAAAATGGAACAATTTTATGATCAATTTGATAAAGAATGTATGAATGTTCCTATTTTCAAATATTACGATTCTTTCCAAATGTTCCAAAGAATTTCTTGTGCAAGTAATGAAGATATGGTAGCAATTAAAGAAAAATTGGCAGATAGAGCAAAAAGATTTCCAAAAGAGATTGAACCAGAAATGCCAAGTATTAAAAAGCTAAAGCAAATTATAGATGATTATATTGATGGAAAAATGCCAAGTATTAAAATTGTTTTGTTACAAGACTTCTCTAATGAATTGGGAAATATTTTAAGTATGTATCAAAAAAATGTATAAAAATTTCCTTTTAATGCAATAATAAGGATAGCTATAAATATAACAATGCTTATTATAAGGGTTGATAACCCTAAAGTTAAAAGGAGGTAATATTGTGAAAGCAACAGGAGTAGTTAGAAGAATTGACGATTTGGGCAGAGTGGTTATTCCAAAGGAAATTAGAAAAACCCTTCGAATTAAAGAAGGAGACCCGTTAGAAATTTTTACAGATAAAGAAGGAGAAGTGATTTTAAAAAAATATTCTCCAATTGGAGAATTAACAGAATTTGCAACAGGTTATGCAGAAACTTTAGCAAAAACAACGGGACACATAGCTTGTATTACAGATAAAGATACTGTAATTGCTGTTTCTGGCGGTCCAAAAAAAGAATTTTTAGAGCAAGATATTAGTGAAGAATTAGAAAAGCTAATGGATGACAAAGAAAAATATACTAGCAAAGAAAATAATGATTTAGCAATTCCAATTACAAAAAATGAAAATAAAGAAAGAAGATATAATTCACAAGTAGTTTATCCAATTATTTCAGATGGAGATGTGATTGGAAGTGTTATATTGCTATCAAAAGATAATACTACAAAAATGACTGAAATAGAGCAAAAAGTAGCACAATCTGCAGCAAGCTTTTTAGGAAGTCAAATGGAAATTTAGAATGTAATAAACTTGTAATACGAATGTAACGAAAACGTAATATAAAAAAAATCGGAAAAA
Organism: uncultured Clostridia bacterium; assembly: GCA_944390505.1. GTDB lineage: Bacteria > Bacillota > Clostridia > TANB77 > CAG-508 > CAG-273. Next base: position 15,305 of record CALXQF010000002.1, read on the forward strand.
CACTTGATTATTTCCTTTTCGTGTAGTATAAATAATATGACAAAAGTTTAAGAGAAACTACAAAGGAGGAATAACAATGGAAAATTTGGAGAATAATCTTTCTAACACACAACTAAACAATGCTATAGCACAAGTTAGTGTATGGACAAAGGTAAGAAACTTTTTGTTTCAAGAAATCAATGTAACCATGACACCAAAACAAGAAAAAGTATTACAAGAAGTACATGATTTTTGGCATCAAGATGTTACTGCAAAAAGTATGCATGATTTTTGGTTCCAAGAAATTAAAATTGTAGATAATATTACATTATAATTCAAAATATAAGGGTAAGGGTATGGCGATACCCTTTATTTTTTTGCAAATCTATTAGTAAAGCTACAATTTGGTCAAATATAATATTGCAACGCTTGACCTTGGTGTCGCAGTTTCCTATTGTGCAAGAAAATCTACGATTTTCTGCACATACTAGTATGAAAACTGCTCCAATTCGCACTACGTGGCAAGCCACTTCGTTTGGTCGCTTACGCGGTCTACGCTTTTGCAATATTATAGTTTGACCAATTTTTAGATGATTTATAAAAATAAATACTTGAAAATTATACATATTTGATATAGAATAACACTGATTAGGATATACTAATTAAAAAGTCGAATGTATTAAAATAACTTCAAAATTACATTCGATAAAAAATGAAATAAGGAGGAATTAAATTATGTCGATTAAAATAGGAATTAATGGTTTTGGAAGGATTGGAAATTTATCATTTCAAGCAGCTTTAAACAAAAAAGAAGTAGAGGTTGTTGTAATCAATGACCCATTTATTACAGCAGATTATATGGCATATATGGTCAAATATGATACAGTACATGGGAAATTTAATGGAGAAGTTTATGCAAAAGACAATGTTTTAGTAGTAAACGGAAAAGAAATTAAAGTATATAATGAAATGGATCCAAAAAATATCCCATGGGGAGAAAATGGGGTAGAATATGTATTAGAATGTTCTGGTGTATTTACTACTATGGAAAAAGCAAATGCACACTTAGAAGCAGGAGCTAAAAAAGTAATTATTTCAGCACCTTCAAAAGATGCACCAATGTTTGTAATGGGAGTAAATAATGATACTTATACACCAGATATGAATATTATTTCTAATGCATCTTGTACAACAAACTGTTTAGCACCACTTGCTAAAGTAATTAATGACAATTTTGGTATTAAAGATGGTTTAATGACAACAGTTCATAGCACAACAGCAACACAAAAAACAGTAGATGGAGCATCTAAAAAGGACTGGAGAGGTGGTAGAGCAGCAAGTGCTAATATTATTCCATCTTCTACAGGTGCTGCAAAAGCAGTTGGAAAAGTAATTCCAACTTTAAATGGAAAATTAACAGGCATGTCATTTAGAGTTCCTACGGTAGATGTTTCTGTAGTTGACTTAACATGTAATTTAGAAAAGCCAGCAACTTATGAAGAAATTTGTGATGCAATGAAAAAAGCATCTGAAAATGAAATGAAAGGTATTTTAGCATATACAGAAGATGCAGTTGTTTCTTCAGATTTCATTCATGATGAACATACATGTATTTTTGATAGCACAGCAGGTATTGCTTTAACAGATACTTTTGTAAAATTAGTAGCATGGTATGACAATGAGTGGGGATATTCTAACAAATTAGTTGATTTAGCAATTTATATTTCTACAAAATAGTTGTAAGCTTAATAAATATTTTTGAAATTTATTATCATTGAATTAGATTTTCTTGGTATTATAATATCTTTTGCACTGGCGCGCAGTTTGGAGGGAACATTTTAAAGCACAGTTGACACGATGCTAATAAGAAAGTGTGCAGTAATTCACTCACCTATGAGACCGACAGTAAGCCAGAAAAAAGATATTATAATAACCAAGAAACAAAAAATAACTAGATATAAAATATTGAGTAAATAGAAATAAAGGAGGAGCTTATGAGTAAAAAAACAGTACAAGATGTTGATGTAAAAGGAAAATTAGTATTTGTTCGTTGTGATTTTAATGTACCATTAAAGGAAGATGGAACAATTGCAGATGATACTAGAATAGAAGCTGCACTTCCAACAATTAAATATTTACAAGAACAAGGTGCAAAGGTAATTTTAGCATCTCATTTGGGCAGACCAAAAGGAGAAGTAAAACCAGAATTTTCTATGAGACCTGTTGCACAAAGTTTAGCACAAAAATTGAATACAAATGTAAAATTAGCAGGAGATGTAGTGGGTGATAGTGCAAAAACAATGGCATCTGGTTTACAAGATGGAGAAGTAGGACTTTTAGAAAATTTAAGATATGATCCTAGAGAAGAAGCAAATGACAAAGAATTTTGTGAAGAACTTGCTAACTTAGGTGGAGGGGTAGAAATCTATGTAAATGATGCATTTGGAACTGCACATAGAGCACATGCTTCTACAGAAGGAATTGCACATGAAGTAGATACAGCTGTTGCAGGCATGTTAATGCAAAAAGAAATTGAAGAATTAGGAGCAGTAGTAGATAATCCAGAGCAACCATTTGTAGCTATTTTAGGTGGAGCAAAAGTTTCTGATAAAATTGGTGTTATTGAAAACTTAATGAAAAAGGTAGAAAAAATTATTATTGGTGGAGCAATGGCAAATACCTTTTTAAAAGCAAAAGGATATGATATTGGAGATTCTAGATATGAAGCAGACAAACTAGAAGAAGCAAAAGACATTATGAAGCAAGCAGTAGAAGAAGGCGTAGAAATTGTTTTACCAGTAGATAGACGTATGGCTAAAATTCCAGGAGATGAAAAGTTGACTCCAGAATTGGTAGAAAAAGCAGAATACAAAGAAGTAAAATTGACAACAGAAAAAGATGTTGAAGAAGGAAAAGCAGAATCTTTAGTAGGATGGCAAGTACTAGATGTAGGAAGCAGAACATTAGATTATTATGCAGATGCATTAGATGGAGCCAAAACTATTATATGGAATGGACCACTTGGCTATACTGAATCTGAAAAATTTGCACATGGAACAGAAGCAATTGCTAATTACATTGCTAATAGTAATGCAAAATGTGTAATTGGCGGTGGAGACTCTGTTGCTGCAATCAACAGAATTAAAAAAGAAGCAATAGAAAGTGGAGAAAATCCTAAAAAATTTGACAATATTTATACTTCTACTGGTGGTGGTGCATCATTAGAATCTATAGAAGGAAAAAAATTACCAGGAATAGAAGCACTAGATAATGCAACAAAACAAAATGACAGAACAGATAATGGAGGAAATCAAAAATCTTCTCAAAAAATAGTAGAGTAGAAGGAAAGGAATTTTATGAGAAAAAAAGTAATTGCAGGAAATTGGAAAATGAATATGCTTCCTAATGAAGCAATGGCATTTATAGAAGCCCTTACTCCAATGGTAAAAGATACACCAAATGAAGTAATTCTTTGTGTACCATATGTGGACTTATTTTATAGTTTACTAACATCACAAAATACCAATATAAAAATAGGAGCTCAAAATATGCATTGGGAAGAAAAAGGTGCTTACACAGGCGAAGTTTCTGGCAAAATGCTAAAATCAATTGGTGTAGAATATGTTATTATAGGCCATTCAGAAAGAAGACAATATTTTGCAGAAACAGATGAAACTGTTAACAAAAAAATAAAAGCAGCATTAGCAAATGAGCTAAAACCTATTGCATGTGTAGGTGAAACTTTAGAACAAAGAGAAGCTGGTAAAGCAATTGAAGTAATTACCGAACAAACAAAACTTGCTTTGCAAGATTTGACAAAAGAGCAAATCAGTAATATAATGATTGCCTATGAGCCAATTTGGGCAATTGGTACAGGAAAAACAGCTACCTCTGAAGACGCTAATAATGCTATTAAAAGTATTAGACAAGAAATAGAAAAATTGTATGATACACAAACAGCAGAGAGTATCATTCTATTATATGGTGGAAGTGTAAAAGCAGAAAACAGCAAAGAATTATTTACTACTTCTGATATTGATGGAGGACTAGTTGGAGGTGCAAGTCTTAAAGTAGAAGAATTTAGCAAAATTGTTAACTTTCAATAAAGTTGGTACAAAAGCCAAAAAAAGTCGACTTAAAGTGTCAAAAAAGAAAAAATCGAATAATAATTAAGACGTACAGGAAATCTTAATTAAGGAAAAATAAAAGCAAACAAAAGTAAATGTGTTTATAGGTAAAACCAATTAAAAACCTAAATTATAAAATAAGGAATGAAGTAAAAACAATGAAAAGAAAACCTATGATGCTAATGATATTAGATGGATTTGGTATCAATGAAAATGAAAAAGCAAATGCAGTAAAACTTGCCAATACACCTAATATAGACAAACTAATGAAAACATGGCCAACTACAACAATTTATACTAGTGGATTAAATGTTGGATTACCAGATGGACAAATGGGAAATTCAGAAGTAGGACATACTAACATTGGAGCTGGTAGAATTGTTTATCAAGATTTAACCCGTATTACAAAATCAATAGAAGATGGAGATTTCTTTAGTATCAAGGAACTGACTGGTGCTATTGAAAACTGTCAAAATAATCATTCAAAACTTCATATAATGGGACTCCTTTCAGATGGAGGAGTTCATAGTCATATTAGACATTTATATGCATTACTAGAATTAGCAAAAAGAAAAGATTTTGAAGATGTATATGTACATTGCTTTTTAGACGGAAGAGATACTCCACCAGCATCTGGAGAATCTTACATTATGAAACTAGAAGAAAAAATGAAGGAAAAAGGTGTAGGCAAAATTGCAAGTATTTCTGGTAGATTTTATGCAATGGATAGAGACAAAAGATGGGAAAGAGTAGTAAAAGCATATAATGCTTTAGTAAATGGAGAAGGTGAAAAAGCAACATCTGCCATTGCAGCAATTGAAAGCTCATATCAAAAAGAAGTTTTTGATGAGTTTGTAGTACCAACCGTTATTTGTAATGGAGATGATCCAGTTGCTACTATTTCAGAAAACGATTCTGTTATTTTCTACAACTTTAGACCAGATAGAGCAAGAGAAATTACCAGAAGTTTAGTAGATCCAGAATTTAAAGAATTTAAAACTAAACCACTTGATTTATACTATGTGTGTTTTACACAATATGATGAAACAATTACAAATGTAGAAATAGCATTTAAGCCAGAAACATTAAAAAATACGTTTGGTGAATATGTTTCTAAAAAAGGATTAACACAGCTTCGTATAGCAGAAACAGAAAAATATGCACATGTTACCTTTTTCTTTAATGGAGGAGAAGAAAAACAGTATCCAGGAGAAGATAGAATTTTAGTACCATCTCCAAAGGTGGAAACTTATGATTTAAAACCAGAAATGAGTGCTTATGAAGTAACAGATAAAGTGGTAGAGGCAATTGGGTCAGATAAATATGATTCTATTATTTTAAATTATGCTAATCCAGATATGGTAGGACACACTGGAAATTTAGATGCAGCCATTCAAGCAATAGAGGCAATTGATACTTGTGTACAAAGAGTAGTAGAAGCAGTAGAAGAAAAAAATGGTATTATTATGATGACAGCAGATCATGGAAATGCAGAACAAATGATAGACTACAAGACAGGAGAACCACATACAGCACATACGACAAACCCTGTTCCATTAGTACTAATTGGTGTAGAAGGAGTGAAATTAAAAACTGGAAAATTAGCAGATTTAGCACCAACTATGTTAGAATTAATGGAGCTTCCAAAACCAGAGGAGATGACAGGTGAAAGTTTAATTGAAAAATAACAAAAAGAGGGTAAAATAGTATTATAGAAAACAACAAAAAGAGGGTAAAAGGGATATGTTTGAAAATTCTGGGGTAAAATTGCTATATGCGAAAATTCAGAAACAACTTTTTTATATGATACCAGAAAAGTGGGACAGAATTTATTTATATGCTTCTTTTATACAAGGAATGAACCACTTAGAAACTGGGGAAATGTTTTTTTATTATTTTCCCAAAAGTTTACTGAAAAAAAATCCAGTGAATAGTTATGAAATTCCATCCAAATTTAATTTAGAAGAAGAGGAATATTTAAAATTAGCCAGCAAGCTATATTACTTAATGAAACAATTAAGAGATGAGTTTACCCAAAATGGTGAAAAACAATGGACGAATATTACCATTAAAATAGAAAACTTTAAGTTTATTGTAGAATTCTATTATGATGAATTATCAACATTAGAAGATGTATCACAAAAAAAGCATTTGCTATGGGTTTACTATAACTTAAAAACGCCGTTAGAAAGTTTTAATAAAAAACAAAGGCAAATTTTAATAGAAGAATTAGAAAAAGAACAGCTAAGTAAGCCAGAAGTTCAAACTTATTCAGAAGCAATGTATAAAAGCCCAATTAAAAATTTAGTACAATATCATCAAGAAAAAATGCAATTTGTCTCAGAGCCTAAATTAGAGCAGAAATATCAATTAGGTAAAAGAAAAAAGTATGATAAAAAGTTTCTTCCAGATGTAAGCAAGATAAAAGAAAAAACAATCCAAGAGCAAATCGAAGAACAGTGTGAAGAACAAAAGAGATTAGTGAAAAGTCAAATTTTAAACCAAAATTATGGTAATAAACTTTAAAAATAAAAAGAAAGGATGATAAAAACATGAAAGAATATTTAGAAATTGAAAGTGTAAAAGCATTAGAGGTTTTAGACTCAAGAGGAAACCCTACTGTACAAGTAGAAGTAGTAACAGAAGGAGGATTTTCAGGTGTTGCTATGGTTCCATCAGGAGCATCTACAGGAAGCTTTGAAGCAGTAGAGTTAAGAGATGGAGACAAAAGCAGATATTTAGGAAAAGGTGTAATGCAAGCTGTAAAAAATGTCAATGAAGTAATTAACGAACACCTAGAAGGTATGAATGTTTATGAACAAGCAAAAATTGATAAAATGATGATTGATTTAGATGGAACAGAAAATAAAGGAAAATTAGGTGCAAATGCAATGCTTGGTGTATCTCTAGCTGTTGCAAAAGCTGCTGCAGCATCATTAGGTATGAGCCTATACAACTACATTGGAGGAGTAAATGCAAAAGAGTTACCAGTTCCAATGATGAATATTATGAATGGTGGAAAACATGCAGATAGTAGCTTAAGTGTACAAGAATTTATGATTATGCCAGTTGGAGCAAAAACATTTAGTGAATGCATGAGAATGGGTGTAGAAGTATACCATAACTTAAAGAAGGTATTAAAAGCAAAAGGATATTCTACTGGTGTAGGTGATGAAGGTGGATTTGCTCCTAACTTAGGAAGTGAAGAAGAAGCAGTAGAATTAATTCTAGAAGCAATTAAACAAGCTGGATACAAGCCAGGAGAAGATGTATGTTTAGCTTTAGACGTAGCCGCAACAGAAATGTTTGATGAAGCTAAAAAAATTGGAAAAGATGGTTACTACTTCTGGAAAACAGATGAATTTAAGACGAAAGACGAAATGATAGAATTTATTGTTAATTTAGCTGAAAAATATCCAATTATCTCTATTGAAGATGGTTTAGCAGAAGAAGATTGGGAAAGCTGGAAAAAGCTAACAGAACGTATTGGAAATAAAGTACAATTAGTTGGTGATGACCTATTTGTAACTAATATGAAAAGATTACAAAAAGGAATTGATAACCAAACAGCAAATAGTATTTTAATTAAATTAAATCAAATTGGAACATTAACAGAAACATTAGATGCTATTGAACTTGCAAAGAGAAATGGATATACTGCAGTAGTTTCTCATAGAAGTGGTGAAACAGAAGATACTACTTTAGCGGATGTTGCTGTTGCAACAAATGCGGGACAAATTAAAACTGGTGCACCATGTAGAACAGATCGTGTTGCAAAATATAACAGATTATTAAATATTGAAGCAGAATTAGGAGATGTAGCAGTATTTAGAGGTAGAAAAGCAATCAAATAAAGTATCCAAAATGATGCATTTAATTAAAACAAATTTAAGTGTAAAAATACTGTAGATGAACAGTAGAGTTACTGTTCATCTAAGTATAAAATATTGGGGTATAGCCAAGCGGTAAGGCATCGGACTCTGACTCCGACATTTCCTAGGTTCGAATCCTAGTACCCCAACCAATTTTTAACAAAGGAAAGAAGGAATGAATACATGGTTATTACAATTAGTAGAGAATTTGGAAGCGGAGGAAAATATATAGGGGAACAACTAGCTAAAAACTTGAATTTAAAATTCTATGATAAAGAAATCATAGAAAGACTATCCAAAGAAGAAAATATAGACATTGATTTTCTCAAAAATATTGATGAAAGTAGTAAAAATAGCTTTTGGAATGCTTTAGCTGTTGCATATATGGTGAATCCAACAGATAGTATAAATTCTTTTGTAGATTTACCAATGGCAGACCAATATTTCATTAAAACAGTTCGATTAATAGAAAAAATTGCCAAAGAAGATAATTGCGTTATTATTGGAAGATGTTCTAATATTATTTTAAAAGATCATCCAAATGTAATTAACTTTTTTATTTATTCTTCTAATCAAGAATTTAAGATTAATCGTAAGAAAGAGTTTGCTAATTTAGAAGAGAAAAAAGCTATTAAATTAATGCAAAAAAAAGATAAAGATAGAGCAGCTTATTATCATTATTATACAAATGAAAAATGGGGAGACAGAAGTGGTTATGATTTATTAGTAGATTCTTCAAAATTAGGTGTTGATGGTACCATTGAATTATTAGAACAATATGTAAAAAGTAAGACAAAATAAAAATAGAAAATATAAACGCAAAGTTTAGATATTTTTATATAAAAAATTAAATGCTAGTAACTTATGTAATTACTAGCATTTAATTTATCTGTTTTATTGCTTTTTATTTAGTCTTATTTAAGTTTTTAATTCTAACAATTCTACTTAATGCAAATAGTATAACAGCTGTTACAGCAATTGCTAAAATTGAAATAGTATTATTACCTGTTTGAGGAATATCTGTATTGGCTACAGTATTATCTGTGTTACCATCTGGATCTTTTTGAGGTACCTCTTCATATGTTAATCTTATTTTTGGAGAAACATCTGAATGAGCATTTCCACTACCATCTGCTGTTTCAAAATCAATATCTACATTGGTATTAGTAGGTAGAATTTGATCCACAATATCTGCATCATATTGTTCTTTTAATTTCAATTTGTAACTTACAGTAGCTACTTCGCCCTCTGCTAATTGAGGAATATTCCATGTAATACTGTTATCAGAAGTGTCAATCGTTTCTGAAATAGTACCAATATTAGGTTCTGTTACGTATTCAAAATCAAAGTTGTCAACAATTTCTTGTGGAAAATAATCTTTAATGACAATGTTTTTTAATGTGTTATCCTTGACAGTAGTAATATTATTAAAAATATCATCATTTACTGTAGTAGATAAGTCTTCATAATCAATAAAGTAAAAATATTCACTAGTTGGGTTAGTAGCTGTTCCGAAAATTTCTTCTGCTAGTTCACCGTAAGTCATATGTCTATCTTCGCCTTCAACAGTTGGAGCATCAGGGTTTTCAACGTCTCTTTCATATAATCTCATCAAAACAGAAAAAATGTGATATCCTTGTTCTCGCATTTCTTGCAATTTATTTTTAGTATTTTGTGCGTTGACACCAGAATAGGTAAGAATGTTTTCAGTATCTAAAGAAAGATTAGGTACACCATCTGAAATAAGGATAACATATTTTTCAGAATCTTGACTATCAGAAAAATTAGATTGTGCAAGTTCAAGTCCAGCTTCAATATTGGTATAAGGACCAACTGTATGGCCATAAGTATTAATAGAATTTTTTACTGTTTCGCTGGAATTAGATAATGGTAACAATAATTGTGCATCACTAGAAGTTCCTAGTGTAGCAGAAGGATCAGTCACTGTGTCTACACTAGAAAAACTAACTACTCCTATTTGAACATCTGTAAAAAATTCAAACATAGCATCTGTAAATAAACTAGCGGTTTCTTTTACATATTCTATTTTTTGCTTATCTTGGTAAGTAGAAGTCATACTTTGAGAATTATCCAAAACTAAATAAATTTCAACTGGTTTTTGAATTTCTTCTTTTTCCATAGTGTTGGTTACTGTTAAAGTAATGGTTAATTCTTTATTTTCAGCATCAAAGTCAGTTAGTTCTTTTTTAAAATTTCCCATATCATTTAGATTAATTTCACACACATTTCTTTCTACTAATTCTAAAATAGATTTTTCACTATCTATTGTTTCGTTAGAATCATTAGTGTTTATTGTAACATTTGTTGCAAAAACACTACTACAGCTTAAAAATAAAAATACGAATAATATAAAACAACTTATTATTTTATTCTTCATTTTATCAGACTCCTTATTAAAAATTACATTACTATTATACTGCAAAAAATGCTAATTTTCAAGCTTTTTTATTAGCTTTTTGAAAATAATGTAAAATGTAAAAAAGAATCATCATATTGTCAAAACGATAAAAAGTATGATATGATGAAAGAACAAAATTATAAAAAAGGATGAGACAATTGGAAATATTAGAAAAAATTCAATCACCTAAGGATTTAAAAAAATTAAATAGTAGTGAAAAAGAAATATTGGCAGAAGAAGTAAGACAAGAAATCTTAAATGTGGTATCAAAAACAGGAGGACATTTAGCATCTAATTTAGGAGTTGTGGAATTAACTATAGCACTTCATAGTTGCTTTGATGCACCAAAAGACAAAATTATTTGGGATGTTGGACATCAATCATATGTTCATAAAATGTTAACAGGCAGAAAAGAAAAAATGAATACTTTAAGACAATTAGATGGACTTTCTGGTTTCCCAAAAGCTTCAGAATCTGAGTATGATTGCTTTGAAACAGGGCATAGCAGTACTTCTATTTCAGCAGCTTTGGGAATGGCAAGAGCAAGGGATATTCAAAAAAAGAACTATCATGTAGTCGCTGTAATTGGAGATGGAGCATTAACTGGTGGAATGGCGTTAGAAGCATTAAATGATGCAGGAGCTAGTAAAACTAATTTAATAGTGATATTAAATGATAATGAAATGAGCATATCCAAAAATGTAGGTGGAATTTCCACTTTTTTAACAAAATTAAGGCTAAGAAAAAGTTATAAAAAATCAAATGCATATATCAAAAAATTAGTAAGAAAATTACCAGGAAATACAGGAGAGCATATTATTCATTTTGTACGAAAAATTAAAAATGGAATGAAACAATTAATTATTCCTAATATGCTTTTTGAGGAATTGGGATTTTGCTACTTAGGACCTGTAGATGGGCATCATATAGAAAAATTGGAAGATATTTTATGCAAAGCAAAAGAACTAGAAGGACCAGTATTAATACATGTAATAACAACAAAAGGAAAAGGCTATATTCCAGCTGAAACAAATCCAGATCGTTTTCACAGTACTTCTAGTTTTAATTTAGTTACAGGAGAAAGTGAAAAAGTAAAGAGCAAAGATTATTCAAAAATGTTTGGAGATACATTAGTGAACCTAGCAAAAGAAAATAAGAAAATTGTAGCAATTACGGCAGCAATGAAAGATGGAACTGGATTAACTGAATTTGCTAAAAAATATCCTGAACGTTTTTTTGATGTAGGAATTGCAGAACAGCATGCTTTAACAATGGCAGCAGGAATGGCAAAAATGGGATTGAAACCAGTTGTTTCTATTTATTCATCTTTTTACCAGAGAGGATATGATCAAATTATTCATGATATTGCAATGCAAAATTTACCAGTTGTGTTATGTGTAGATAGAGCAGGAATTGTAGGAAATGATGGAGAAACACATCAAGGAATATTTGATATGGCATTCTTAGGCATTGTACCAAATTTAACAATAATGGCTCCCAAAAATTTTCAAGAACTAGAACAAATGCTAGCTTATGCGCTAGAGTTTCAATTTCCAATTGCAATTCGTTATCCGAGAGGAACAGAGGAAATTTCTGATTTTCAACAAAAGAGAGGAATAGAGAAGATTTCTGATTTCCAACAAGAGAAAAAAACAGAAAAAAATTCTGATTCTCAACAAGAGAACAATAAGTTAGAACAAGGAAAAGCAGAAATCATTCAGCAAGGAAAAGATATTACCATTCTGGCTATTGGGAAAATGGTAGCAAGAGCTTATCAAATAGCCAATCATTTAAAAGAACATGAAATTGAAGCAGAAGTGATCAATAGCAGATTTCTAAAACCATTTGATAAAGACACTGTAATAGCATCTGTTAGAAAGACCAAAAAATTAGTTACAATAGAAGATGGTATTTTACAAGGAGGATTAGCAACCATTGCGTTAGAAGCGGTTTTTCAAAATGAATTATCTGATGTTTGGGTAAAAAATTATGGATATCCAGATGAGTTTATTAAACATGGAAAAACAGAAGAAATAGAGAAAATCTATGGATTAGATGTAAACCACATAACAGAAGATATTTTAAGTCAATTTAAAATTTCTAATGGCACAGAAAATGTAAAACAAAATAGATAATATTTGTTCTTTATATAAAAATATTAATAACAGTGAATTAAAACAGCAAAAAAATATGCAAATGAAAAATGATGATAAAACCCCAATATAATGAAATAAATCAATATAAAGTCAGCATGAAAATAGGATTTGCTAAGACGAGAAAATAGTAGAAGGAAGAGTAGAAAATAGAAAATGAATAGAGAAGAGATTTTAAAACAATTTAGCAAAACAGAAGATAAACTTTTTATTGCTAAAATTTTAGATAAGATAAAATTTGTAAGAACCAAAAATCAAATACAAGTAACTGATTTTTTAGATACTTACCAACAAAGCATGGTAGAAAAATTAATGTCTTATTTTTTAGAGCAACAAGGTATGTTATATGGAGGATATGAAGAAGCAGAAAGAAAGATTTTATTTTTATACCCAACAAAACTTCAAACTATATTTCAGCAAGATAAAAATCAAAATGTAGTTATCAAAGAAACAATAAAGATTTTATCTATTACATTACCACCCGAGCTATATGGAAAATATACACATAGGGATTACCTAAGTGGAATAATGAAATTAGGTATTAAAAGAGAAAAAATAGGAGATATTGTGGTAAATGAAACAGGAGCAGAAATTTTAGTTCATGTGGATATGATTTCTTATTTGCTGACTCATTTAAAAGATCTAACAAGATTTCAAAAAGCAGAAATCAAAGAAAACGAGATTGCTGATTTAAAGATAACACCCGTTCAAAAAGAGGAGCAAGTAATACTTATTCCACAACAAAGATTAGATGTAATTGTTTCCGAAATTTTGCATTTATCGAGAAGTAAGGCAAATGAAATTATTAGCCAAGAAAGAGTGTTTATTAATCATGAATTAAAAATGAAAAATGCTACCAATGTAAAACAAGGAGATATTTTAACAATTCGAGGAAAAGGCAGATTTGAAATAGGAGAAGTAATTTCACAAACGGCTAAAGGAAAAATACGATTGCAAATTTGGAAATATGTGTAATGGGAAACTGCTCCAATTCGCACTCGCTTAGCTCGTTTGGTCGCTTACGCGGTCTACACTTATGTAATATATTTAGTTTGAATAAGTTAATTAAAATAAATTGATTATTTGATAAAAAATCAATTGACAAAACAAAACTTTTGTTCTATAATAATTACAGGTGATAAAATTGGAACGAAAAATTTTACATGTAGATGTGAATAGTGCATTTTTATCATGGACAGCAGTAGAAATGTTAAAAAATGGTTCTACAGTAGATATTAGAGAAATTCCATCTGTGATTGGAGGAGACGAAGAAAAAAGAAAAGGCATTGTTTTAGCGAAAAGCATTCCTGCCAAAAAATATGGAATAAAAACTGCAGAGCCTATTTATTTTGCAAAACAAAAATGCCCTAATCTACAAATTTTCAAAAGTAATTTTAAAATTTATCGCCAATATTCTAATGCGATGTATAACATATTATGCCAGTATACCAATAGAGTAGAAAGGTTCTCTATTGATGAATGTTTTTTAGACATAACAGAATTTATTCCAAAAGGAAAAACGGACTTACAAATTGCTTATGAAATTAATCATCGTATTAAACAGGAATTAGGTTTTACAGTAAATGTAGGAGTAGCACCTAATAAAATCTTAGCCAAAATGGCATCTGATTTTGAAAAACCTGACAAAGTACATACTCTGTATGCAAATGAAATTTCTAGTAAAATGTGGAATCTTCCGGTATCTGAATTGTTTATGGTAGGAAAACGAAGTTTGCCAAAGCTAGAAAGACTAGGAATTAAAACAATAGGAGATTTAGCAAATAGAAAAAAAGAAGAAATGGTGAAAGTTTTTGGAAAATTCGGTAAAACAATATGGGAATATGCTAATGGAATTGATTTTTCAGAAGTGATTTCTGAACCAGAAACACCAAAATGCATTGGAAATTCTGTTACTTTGCCAAAAGATTTATCAGACCTTTTCAAAATAGAAGAAGTGTTATTAGCTTTGACTGAACAAACTGCTTATCGATTAAGAAAACATCAGTTACTAGCAGGAACAGTGGGAGTACAAATTAGAACAAAAGACTTTCAAAATTGTTCTCATCAAAGAACTCTATTAACCCCAACTAGTAGCACAAAAATCATTTATGAAAATGCCAAACAAATATTAGAAGAATTTTATCATCGCGAACCAATTCGACTAATTGGCATTAAGTTAGACCATTTGAAACCAACAGATAATTTACAAATTTCTTTGTTTGATACAAAACAAAATGAAAAACAGAGTAAATTAGATAAAACGATTGATAATTTAAAAGAAAAATATGGATATAATATTATTACAAGAGCAGGAAAAATGGAAACAGATGATATGATGGAATTTAAAGAGTAAATACAATGTAATATAAGTACAAAGTAATAAGCCAAAAGCAATATAAATATAATAAGTAAAAATAACAAAAGAACTGTAGTAGGTAAAAAATAATAAAAGTATTGTAAGTAAGTGGAAAATCATAAAAATATGTTGAGGTTTTTCCTAAAATATTGTATAATAATAAATGTTCCTATTTGGGGATGTATTTGGTTTCGACAACATTCCAGAAGTAGAAATAGCGAGTAGTGGATTCTCACTTGGCCACTTTAATCATGTGAGAAATAAAAATAAACGCTGATAATAGAGAATTAGCATACGCTGCCTAGTCGCGGCGACGTCTTACTCGTAATACCCACGTTATGAGATAAGGCGACGACTTAGTGGGAAACGAAGCTATTTTTAGTCATGAAAATAGTGGGTAATCTAAATGACTACTTCTATGATTGCTTTGTTTGTTAAACAATGATAGAGGGAATAAAAATAACAAACTGCACTCGGAGAAGTTTCTATGGAAAGAATGCTGGACAGGGGTCCGACTCCCCTCATCTCCACCAATAAGTAATCTAATTGTCAGTAGAGTCATCCGTTAGAGAATTCTGAATTAAAATTTACTTTTTTCAAAAATACTCTTGCACACAATATTAATTTATGCTAATATAATATTATTGTAAACACATAGGGGTATAGTGTTAATGGTAGCACATCGG
Source organism: uncultured Clostridia bacterium (assembly GCA_944390505.1). Taxonomy (GTDB): domain Bacteria; phylum Bacillota; class Clostridia; order TANB77; family CAG-508; genus CAG-273. The sequence goes on from CALXQF010000002.1 coordinate 30,897, forward strand.
TCTCCAAAACCGCCTGTGAGGGTTCGAATCCTTCTACCCCTGCCACAAAAAAACACACTAAGTTTAGTGCGGTTTTTTTATGCATAAAAAATATAGGTTTTCCCACTTGCAAATCAAAAAAATGAGTGATACAATGTGAGATATCAAAAAGGGAGTAGCTTATAAACTACTAATCAACAATCTCGAAAAAATCTGGTTAGTAACCTACATGGTAAGCAAGACTTTTGAAGAAGTAAAATTCTTGAAAAGTCTTTTTTGTTTTGATTGGAAGACTAAATGAACGCTATTTAGCAATATTGCAGTTAAGAAAAAAATAAATCTGATTAAAAACAATTGTCAGATACCAATAACTAAAGTATAATAACAAAAAAGACAAATAAAAGAATAGTTTTTACCAAAAAGAGAAAAATATGAGCAAAGGAATATTATTTAAGAAGGAGAGAAAAACATTGGAAAAAAAATCAAATGTATGGTTTCATCAATCAACAGAAGAAGTAGAAAAATATTTTGGTGTAGATGAAACAAAAGGATTATCAAAAGAGCAAGTAGAAAAAAGCAGACAAACTTATGGACTTAATGAGTTGGCTGCCAAAAAGAAAAAAAGTTTATTCGTGAAATTCTTAGAACAATTCAAAGATTTTATGATTATTATTTTAATCATAGCA
>CALXQF010000003.1 GCA_944390505.1 uncultured Clostridia bacterium
CTACTTCTTTGCCAATTCCAGAACCGCATCCGGTAATAAAAATTTTTGAAAAATCATTTTTTTTATTTCTCAAATTTCTCACCTAAAAATATTATTTCCATTTTTTGAAAAAATATACTAACAATTTTGCTTAGAATATCAAGCGAAAAATGAAAAATAAGGTGGTAAAATTTTTGCAAAATAGCAAAAATACTGGATTTTTAACAAAAATGTAACACAATTGTAATATTATTTTTTATAAAAAATGAAAACGCAGAATTAAGTCAAAAATCAACCTGAGAATTGACTGAAAAGCAACACGAATACTAAAAAGCAACAAATTGAAAGTGGCTTAAAATAAAGGAAAAACTGGAATGGGAACATAAAAAGTCCATGTTTGACATTATTAAAAAATTCATTTAGAATAAGGTTACAATCAAAAACAGAAGAAAAGATGTTTGTAAAAAACAAAGAAAAAAGAGATAAAAATATTGTTCTGTAATGAGTAATATTTATTCATTACAACAAAAGCAAAAAGAGGGGGAATAGAAAATGCAAGTCATTAAAAGAGATGGAAGAATTATTGATTTTGACAGACAAAAAATAGCAGCGGCAATTGGAAAAGCAAATGCAGAAGTAAAACCAAGAGAAAGAGCAAGTAAAGAAGATATTAAAGGAATTATTGAACATATAGAAGGGCTAGATAAAAAAAGAATTCTAGTAGAAGATATTCAAGATATTATTGAAGAAAAATTAATGGAATTGGGCAAATATCTTTTAGCTAAAAAATATATTACTTATCGCTATACAAGAGAATTAGTAAGAAAAGCCAATACTACTGATCAATCTATTAAAGAATTGATTGATGGAGAAAGCGAATATTGGAACAATGAAAACTCTAATAAAAATGCAAGAGTTGTAACAACACAAAGAGATTATTTAGCAGGAATTACAAGTACAGATATTACTAGAAGATTTTTATTACCAAAAGATATTGTAGAAGCACATGATGAAGGAATTATTCATTTTCATGATGCAGACTATTTTGCTCAAAATGCATTAACGAATTGCGAATTAATTAACCTAGAAGATATGTTACAAAATGGAACTATCATGAATGGAGTAATGATAGAAAAACCACATAGATTTTTAACAGCTATGACAATTGCTACCCAAATTATTTTAGGAGTTACCTCTTCTACATATGGTGGTGCAACAGTATCTCTTACTCATCTAGCACCATTTGTTAGAAGCAGTTATGAAAGATATTACAAAAAATATAAAGATAGAGGTTTAAGTGAAAAGCAATGTAAAGAATTTGCAGAGCAAGATACCAAAAAAGAAGTATCAGATGGAGTACAAACCTTTAATTACCAAGTAAATTCTATGACAAATACCAATGGACAAGCACCTTTTTTATCTGTAAATATGTATTTAGGAGAAACCAAAGAATACAAAAAAGAATTAGCAATGGTAATAGAAGAATTCTTAAAACAAAGAATAGAAGGATTTAAAAATGAAAAAGGAGTTTATATTACTCCTGCATTCCCTAAACTACTTTATGTATTGGAAAAAGACAATATCACAGAAGACAGCCCATATTGGTATTTAACAGAGCTTGCAGCAAAATGTACAGCAAAAAGAATGGTACCAGACTATATTTCAGAAAAGAAAATGTTAGAATTAAAAATTGATAAAAATGGAAATGGAAATTGCTATCCATGTATGGGATGCCGTTCTTTCTTAACACCATATGTAGATCCAAAAACAAACAAGCCTAAATATTATGGAAGATTTAACCAAGGTGTTGTAACCATCAATTTAGTAGATGTAGCATTATCATCAGATAAAGATATGGACAAGTTCTGGAAAATCTTTGATGAAAGATTAGAGTTATGCCATAGAGCATTACAAGCAAGACATGAAAGATTAAGTAAAGTAACCAGTGATGTAGCACCTATTCTTTGGCAAAATGGAGCATTAGCAAGATTAAAGAAAGGGGAAAGTATTCATCCATTATTACATGGCGGATATTCTACCATTTCTCTTGGATATGCAGGATTATATGAATGTGTAAAATATATGACAGATCATAGCCATACAGATAATGGAGAGGGAAAAGATTTTGGACTTCAAGTAATGCAAAAATTAAATGACAAATGTAAGGAGTGGAAAGCAGCAGAAGACATTGATTATAGTGTATATGGAACTCCAATCGAATCAACAACTTATAAATTTGCAAAATGTTTAAAGAAAAGATTTGGCGTAATTGAAGGAGTAACAGATAAAAACTATATTACTAACTCTTACCATATTCCAGTATTTGAAGAAATTGATGCATTCTCTAAATTAAGCATTGAAAGTCAATTCCAGAGGTTGAGTCCAGGAGGAGCTATTTCTTATGTAGAAACTCCAAACTTACAAAATAATATAGAAGCAGTATTACAAATTATCAGATTTATTTATGACAATATTATGTATGCAGAATTAAATACAAAATCAGACTATTGTCAAGAATGTGGTTTTGATGGTGAAATTCTAATTGATGATAATTTAGAATGGTATTGCCCAAATTGTGGAAACAGAAATCATGATACCTTAAATGTAGCAAGAAGAACTTGCGGATATATTGGAAGCCAATTCTGGAATAAAGGAAGAACACAAGAAATTAAAGAAAGAGTACTTCATATTGATAATAAAGATGCGGAATTATCAAAGAAAGAGGAAGCAAAAGTAGCGGTATAAAAATCCATGATAGTATGTAAGAGCAAAATATAACGATTCTTGCACCTTACAATATACATATTGTGATAAGAAATAGAAAAGAGGCTAATAAAATGAGATATAACAAAATTAGAAAAATGGATATTTCAAATGGACCAGGAGTAAGAGTTTCAATCTTTATGCAAGGATGTAGCTTTCATTGTAAAAACTGCTTTAATCCAGAAACACATGATTTTATGGGAGGGCATGAATTTACACAAGATACTATTGAGCAAGTGCTAAAATTATGTGAAAATGAGCATGTGGAAGGATTATCTATATTAGGTGGAGAGCCAATGCACCCAGTTAATATTGAAGGGACAACAGCTCTTGCAAAAGAATTTAAGAAAAGATTTCCGCAAAAAAACTTATGGGTTTGGTCAGGCTTTTTATTTGACAAAGACTTGCAAAATAAAGAAGTACTAAACTATGTAGATGTATTAGTAGATGGCCAATATGTAGATGCATTAAGAGACCCAAGATTAAAATATAACGGATCTTCTAATCAAAGAGTGATTAAAGTACCAGAAAGCCTAAAACAAGTAAAAATAGTACTTTACCAAGATTAAATAAACAAAGATAGGACCATTGGGGACAGTCCCCTTTAGTCCTATCTTTTGTATTTTAAATAGGAATAGCAATAATAGACCTACTATGTTTCTTAAAAATAAAAAAACATCGATAATCATTTTAACGATAAAATAGATTTAGCTGAAACAAGTAAGTGAAGTAAAAGCACTGCCTAATAAGTAGAGTAAAACAAATCAGAAAAATTGAAAAATGAAAAAATAATAAAGGAAAGGAATAATAAAAAATGGAAAATATTAAAATTTTTGCTTGTCCAACAGCCGAAAAATTTACAAAAGAAATATGTGAAGCAATTCATTTACCAATGGGAAAGGTAGAGTGTTATAAATTTGCAAATGATAATAATTTCGTGCAATACAAAGAAACAGTAAGACAGCAAGATATTTATCTAATACAAACAACACAGCCACCAGTTAATGAAAGAATTATGGAATTACTGATTATGATAGATGCAGCTAAAAGAGCATCAGCCAAAACAATTAATGTAGTATTACCATATTATATTTACTCTCGCTCTGATAAGAAAGATCAACCACGTGTACCAGTAACAGCAAGATTGTTTGCAGAAATGTTAGAAGTGGCAGGCGCAAATAGAGTGGTTACTTGCGATTTACATAATCCTGCAATTCAAGCATATTTTAATATTCCATGTGATAGATTAACAGGGCAACACTTATTACAATCTTATTTTGATGAAAAACAAATCAAAGATAAGGTGGTAGTAGCCACAGATGCAGGAAGTTCTAAAAAAGCTTATAAATATTCCACTTATTTTAATTGCCCAATGGCATTAATTGACAAAAGGAGAGAAGGAAATGATGACAAAGCTGTAGCTACCCATATTATAGGAGATGTCAAAAATAAAACAGCTCTTATTTTTGATGATGAAGTAAGTACCGCAGGAACCATGGTAGAAGCTGCTAAAATTTTACAAGAACATGGAGCTAAAGAAATTTATGCAGCATGTACACATGGAATTTTGTGTGGACCAGCAATTGAAAGAATTCAAAATTCTCCTATTAAAGAATTAGTTGTAACCAATACTGTGCCACTTACTCCAGAAAAACAAATTGAAAAAATCAAAGTATTGTCTATTGCACCACTATTTGCTGAAGCAATACAAAGAATCAATGAAGCAAAACCGCTAGGTGATTTATTTGAATTTGATAAATAATAAAACTAATTAAAATAATAAAAGGAAAATTACTAAAAATACCAAAAGAAAAAAGTAACAGGGGCAGTAGAAACTGTCCCTGTTACTTTTTTTAAGGAAAATATCCTTAAAAACTGATTGATTGAACTAAATATACATCTGCTTCAGAAGAAGGAGTATACTCGATGTTAACATTTGTACCAATCTGCAGTAAAACTTGTCTGTTACTGTTTTCAATAGAAGACATATACAAATTACTACTACCTGTTAAGGTAAAGTAAAAATAGGTATATCCATCAATTTCAGCAGTATACAAAAATGCAATTTCGCCAGATGCAGACATCATTTTTATAGGTTCTTCTTGTGGTATATCTTCCTTTCCTAAGAGTGTACGGTACCCAGTTAAGGTATCTTCAAGACTACTAGCCTGAAATACTTGTGTATAATTTGCTACATTACACAATGCATATCTTTGAATTAAACCTGCATTGTCTTTAAGAGTCATAAAATAAGTAGGGATTCCGTCCACATTAATGATAGTGGGAAAAGTAGCAATATAACCTAGGTTTTGAACTAGACCTTGAGCAGCAGCTTGTGCAGAAGATTCTTCTGCTCCAGAACAATCATAGAATTTTACCACACCTGTTCTGGGATTAGCCAAAAGAAAACCCAAAACAGATTCTGCATTATTTGCAGGTGTTACTCCAGTATAGAAGACTACTCCATCAGTAGATAGAGTTGTATTGTAACCTATAAAGCTACTATCTCTATAATTGTATGATGTTCGATTAACTCCTGTTTTGGAAAAGTTAAAAAAACCATTGATGTACTCATAGTTGTAGTAAACCAGATCCATCAGGTAGTCAAGGTCAAATGCATGGTCAATCCATTCTGGTAGATTTTCTACACTGTATTCATTACTTTTACCTGTACACGCGTCTGTGATTACAAAAGAACTTTCTTTTAGTCCACCTGTTAACCCAATAGTAGGAGTTTTAACAGAAGTAATCCAATAGGGATTTCCATCATCGTCAATCTCAAAAAAAGAGGTACCAAAAATATAACTAGGGTATTGATTTCTCAAGTGCCTTGACAAATCATACGAAAAACAAGCACTAGGAGAATAACGAATAGGAGAATCCAAAGTTACTAAAGTAGCTTCTTGAGTGATACTGTTTACTAACACATATCCAGGGATGCCATGAGTATTTGCTTTCATGTACTTGAAAAATCCGCCATAATTGATAGGAGAAAGCCTATATTGTTCGCCATTGTAAATAATAAGATTGTACTCATTATCTACCTCATACCATGATGGATTTTCAAGTGCTGCAATAGTTCGGTCACCAACTTTTTGGGCTGTTGCAACATCCACAACTGAAATGTTGTGAAGATTATTGACTGTTACCACTTCTTTGGTAAAGTTTCCTTCTTCAATATCAATCAAAGACTGATAACTAGAAGCATGAAAAATTTGAGCAGAAGTGAAAAATGAAATAATACCAATGATCACAATAACGCCACAGCCACATGCAGAAATTATTGTGGCAATTTTGAGTTCTTCCAAAAGACATTCAATAAAACCAAACAATATTGCTGCTATAACGAAAAGAAGTAGCAAAAACCAGTACATACTGGAAGACCGGAAGCTCCATGCAGGCAGCATAAAAAAATTAAGGACAAAACCAAGGAATACGATTGCTACCAAACCAATTAACCGAAAAACGATACTTCTTGTTGCCATTTCAATCAACCTTTCTGGGAGAATACTCCCGTTTCACATAAATTTTGCACAAGGCAATATAAACATTATACCACAGGTTACATAAAATGAGCAAGAGAGGATTTTTGGAAAAAACATAATTTTTCTTAGATATATTGACAAATTTGACCAAGATTAGTATAATTAAGTACATGAATGGAACACAGTGTCATTGATACAAAGTGTTCATGAGAAAAATCCCACACGTAAGAGTGTAATTACTGAAGGGAGGGGAAATAAATGTCAGAGGTTAAAGTTAATAATGGTAATATAGAAGATGCCTTAAAAAGGTTTAAAAGACAATGTGCAAGAAATGGAGTATTGCAAGAAGTTAGAAAAAGGGAGCACTATGAAAAGCCAAGTGTAAAAAGAAAGAAAAAATCAGAGGCAGCTAGAAAAAGAAAATTCTAGTAAATAAAAAAAGGGGGTTGAAAGTTAATTAATAATTTTCAACCCTATTTTGTAATTGAAAGAAAAATATGATGAGAAGAATGTAAAAAATAAAGTTGCTAATGTAACTTTTATTTCAAAATAAACCAATAAAATGAAAAGGAGGACTCTTATGTTAAAAGAAAAATTATTAGAAGATTTAAAAACTGCAATGAAAGATAAAAATATCATTCGTAAAAATGTAGTGCAAATGGTAAGAGCAGCTATATTACAAGTAGAAAAAGATAAGCAAATAGAAGTAACTGATGAACAAATTACAGAAATTATTGCAAAAGAAGCTAAAAAAAGAAGGGATTCTATTGCAGATTATGAAAAAAGTGGAAGACAAGACTTATTAGACCAAATCAAAGAAGAAATTACTATTTTAGAAGAATACTTACCAAAACAATTAAGTGTTGAAGAAATAGAAGTAGCAGTAAAAGAAATAATTAACGAAACTGGTGCAAGCTCTATGAAGGATATGGGATTAGTAATGAAAACAGCAAAAGAAAAATTGGGAGCATCAGCAGATGGAAAAACAATTAATGAAGTAGCTAAAAAGTTATTAGGCTAATTTGGGTGAATAGTAATTAATAGTTTAGACTTTTTCATCTAATCATAACTAATAAATTTAAAAACAGATTAAACGAATTTTCTGGTGATAAACTAGAAGATTCATTTTTATTGCATAATTTTATAAAAATAGGTTATAATGATAAAGTCAAAATACATAATAGAAAAGAGGAAAGTTCATGAATTATCAAAAAGAAGAGTTAAAACAAGGAATTACATTACATCAAATACAAACGCAAAATTATAAAACTAATTTATATGCTATTTTTTTAGCAACTCCCTTAAAAAGAGAAAATGTAACACTTGATGCTTTACTTGCAGCAGTGCTAAGAAGAGGAACCCAAAATTTGCCATCACAAGAAGAAATTAGCAAAAAGCTAGAAATGATGTATGGAGCAAGTTTTGATTGTGGAATTGAAAAAACAGGAGATAATCATATTATGAAATTTTATTTAGAAACACTAAATGAAGAATTTTTGCCATCTCCTGAAAACTTAACCAAACAGAGTATAGCAATTTTATTAGATATTGTGTTGAATCCATTTTTAGAGAATAATGCTTTCAAAAAGGAATATGTAAAAGGGGAAAAACAAAATTTAAGACAAATCATTGAAGGTAAAATAGACAATAAAAGCAAATATGCTTATGATAGATGCACAGAAGAAATGTTTAAAAATAAGCCATATGGTCTATATAAATTCGGCTATATAGAAGACCTAGAAGCCATTACACCACAAAGTTTATATGTATATTATCAAGAATTACTAAAAAAATGTAAAATAGATATTTTTGTCTCTGGAAAAACAGAAAATAATGCTATAAAAGAAATGATTACACAAAATGAAATGATACAAAGACTACAAGCTAGAAAACCAGAATATGTAGTTAATAATGAAACAACAGAAGAAAAACAAGAAGATAGTCCAAAAGAAACTACAGAAAGTATGCAAATTACCCAAGGTAAATTAGTGATAGGATTAGATGTCAAGCAAACAAACCAAAATTCTCGATTTATTGCATCTGTTTATAATGCTATTTTAGGAGGAGGAGCTAACTCAAAACTTTTCCAAAATGTAAGAGAAAAACAAAGCTTAGCATATACAGCCAATTCTGGCTATGTTAGGACTAAAAATAGTATTTTTATTCGTTGTGGTATCGAAATTGATAATTACCAAAAAGCTTTGGATACGATTAAACAACAATTAGAAGATATGAAAAAAGGTAATTTTACGGAAGAAGACTTACAAAATAGTAAAGAATTAATTTTATCATCTATTGAAGGCATAACGGAAGAGCAAGATACCGAAATTACGTATTATTATGGACAAGAATTAGCAAATACCTTTGTTACCATAGAAGAATATATACAAAAAATAAAAGAAGTTACCAAAGAACAAGTTATAAAACTAGCAAATAATATATTTATTAATACTATTTATTTCTTAAAAGATTAAATGTATAGATATCAATAAATAGAATAATAAAAAATATAATAACCAATCAGATATGAAAACAAATAAAACAGATAAAAAGCATAAATTATAAAAATTATGCTAATATTAGACAATAAAACGGTTTATAGGTAAAACCACGAAAAACCTAACTTTACCTAGAAAAGGAATGAAATTAAAATGAAAGTAATAGAAAGTTCAAAAATCAAAGAAAAAGCATATATAGAAGAACTGGAAAATGGTTTAAAAGTAATTATTATTCCTAAAAAAAATACAAAAAAGAAATATGTTATCTGGGGTACTCATTTTGGTTCTATTGATAATCATTTTATAATGCCTAAAACAGGAGAAGAAGTATATATTCCAGATGGAGTAGCACATTTTTTAGAACATAAAATGTTTGAACAACCAAATGGAACTAATAGCTTAGACACATTAATGGCTTTAGGAATTGATGCAAATGCTTATACCACCAATGACCATACAGCTTATCTATTTGAATGCACAAATCATTTTGAAGAGGGATTAAATGAGTTAATGGACTATGTTCAACACCCTTATTTTACAGAAGAAAATGTAGAAAAAGAAAAAGGAATTATTGGTCAAGAAATTAACATGTATGATGATGATCCTGCATGGAGACTTTATATGAATGCCATGGACTGTATGTACGAACAAAACCCAATTAAAATAGATATAGCAGGAACGATTGAATCAATTAGCAAAATTACACCTGATGTGTTATATAAATGTTATAACACATTTTATCATCCTTCTAATATGACAATGGTAATTTGTGGAGACTTTCAACCTGAAACTATGATAGAAGAAGTAAAAAAACGTTTATTACCAAAAGAAAATCAAGGAGTGATTAAAAGGATTTATCCATCAAAAGAAAACAAAATTCATAAGGCTTTCAAAAACGAAAAAATGGAAGTAAGCACACCTATATTTATGATGGGATATAAAGATCATGAGAACATAAAGGAAGATAGAGTAAAAAAACATATTGCAATTGAGATTTTATTAAATATGGTGATTGGCAAAAGTTCAAAAACTTATCAAGAGTTATATACAGATGGATTATTACTAGCACAACCAGATATGGATTATGAATTTAGTGATCAATATGCACATATTTTAATTTCTGGAACTTCTAAAAATCCACAAAAGGTAATGGAACAAATGACTCAAACAGTAAATAAAATGTTGCAAAACGGAATTGAGGAAGAACATTTTGAAAGAATGAGAAGAAAAGTTTATGGGGATTATGTAGTAGAATATAACAATGTTGGAAACATTGCTAGAATGTTTTTAGCAGATACAATGAAAAAAGTACAAAGCTTTGACTATATTGAAAAATTCGAAACTGTTACCAAAGAATATACGGAGCAAATACTAGAAGAAGTTTTTCAAGAAGAGAATAAAATATTATCAATCATAGAACCAAATGAAAAGTAAAAATAAAATCTCCTTTTTTGACTAAAAAAGAAAAATAGAGAATAAGAATAAAATATAATGTCGAATAATGACGAATAAGAAAGAAAAATGTCATACGAAAATACAGCAAAATACTACAAAATCAATAAAAACTCATTGACTAATTTGTAAAAATATGGTATTTTAAATATATACTAAAGAGAAAAAGAAGAAAAGGGAGAGTGGTAATATGTTAAATGATGAAATTTGTAAATTGAGAGAAAAATTAAATGATAGCATTTTAAATGAAAAGGACTATAATATCACATATCAAATTAGTGTAGAATTAGACCAATTGATTGCCGAATATTATAGTACAGAAATAAAATTAAATAAAAAGGCTCAAAAATTAGAGACGAAAAAGCAAATGATAATGTAAACAACAACACTTTATATTAGCTGATAAAACTGTTAATATAAAGTGTTTTTTTAGCTTATTTGAAAATTATGTTAATTTATAGTATAATAAATTTATATATCTAAATAGATGTATTTATATTCTTGCTTACACTAATTAGTGAAGGGAGGAAAAATCCTTTTAATAACTAAAATTGTATTACATAAATAGAAAAGGAGAGTTACTTATGGTACGGAATAACTTTAACATTTTTTTACTTGCAAATTGTATTGTAGAAGCAATTATTCTCATATTATATGGAGAGATAACTATCAAAAATATCGTAATAGCGTTTATCATTGCTCTGTTAGAAACCATTCTGTATCTGTTTTATGTTTTTATTGGAACAAGAAGGCACAAGGGGGTTATCATAGCAATATTAGCAATCGTTTTTATCGTAGTGATATTTATTTTCCAAGAATCAATTAAAGATGTTTTCCGAGGAGACATTAGCAATTCTTTTCCATGGATGTTGAGATTAATTGTTCAAGCAATTGCATTTATAGTAGGAATTTTTCTGTAATACTAAGAATATTTTTGTAGCATAAGGTAGCGGTACCTTAATAAGGTACCGCTATTTATGCTAAAACATGCTAAATAATGATATGCATCTATTTAATTGAAAAAATGGAATAATTTTTACAATTGTATGACAATTGTATGACATTTTTATGAAAAATCTGAAAAAAATAAAAAAATATGTTATGATAAAAATACTTGAAAAAAAAGTAGAAATCATTTATAATGATTTATAATATATAATTTTAGGTAGATAGAAATGGTAAAAAAGAGTCGATTATTTATTTTTATTAGTTTATTATTCATCATATGGATGTTTATATTTAGCCCAATTGCAATGGCTAATCCAATAGAGGATCCAAATAGTTTTAAGCCAGGACCAATACAAGAGGAAGATGCTAATGTTATTACAGAAAGGGCAAATAGTATTATTGGAGTGCTTGTTACAGTAGGAGTAGTAATAGCAGCAGTTACACTTACTATATTAGGAATTAAATATATGATGGGAAGTGTAGAAGAACGAGCAGAATATAAAAAGAGTATGATTCCTTATTTAATAGGATCAATACTATTATTTGCTACATCAACAATAGTTGGTATTATTGCTAATATTGTTGAAAACATGAATTTATAAAAAGATAATTGCAAATAAAATAATGATATAGTATAATAAAAAAGGAAGAAGAAGAATGAAAAAAAAGACTACTTTTATATTTTTTATGGTAATTGCTTTTATCATACTGTTATCTACTAATGTAATAGTACAAGCTACTAGTTTAAGTAATATCTTTGGTGGAGCGCAAAATTTTGTAAATAGTGGAAAAGCTAATTCAGAAAATGCAATTAATACAGAAATATTAAGCGATACCTCTAATTTAATCTATAATACTTTTGTAATAATAGGAGTATGTGCAGCAGTGATTGTAGGAGCTATTTTAGGACTGAAATTTATTATGGGCAGTGTAGAAGAAAAAGTAAAAGTAAAAGAATCGTTAGTTCCTTTTATTATCGGATGCGTGGTGCTATTTGGAGCATTTGGCATTTGGAGATTAGTAATTATTTTAATAAGATAGATTTTAAAATTGTTTCTTAATAGAAACATTAAACATAAAATAAACAAATGAAAGGGAGGATTATATGAACAAGACTATGAAAGTAATAGGAATTGTAGCAATGATAATGTTACTAGTTTTAGGAATGACAACAATTAGTAGTGCCGGAACTGTAGATCCAGGTGCAATAGCTGGAAATCTAACAGGAACAGTAAGCAATGCACAAAATGACGTAACAAATATAGGTAATCAAATCATAGGTATTATTACAACCGTTGGTGTAGTAGTAGCAGTAGTAATTCTATTAGTTTTAGGTATTAAATATATGATGGGAAGTGCATCAGAAAAAGCAGAATACAAAAAGACTATGATTCCATATTTAGTTGGTGCTATTCTAATTTTCGGTGCATCAGCAATTACACAAGTAGTTGTTAATATTGCATCAGGAATCAATGGATAATATTACAATTATATTACAAAAATATTACAAATAGATTAAAAGTGCATTTATATGCACTTTTTTTTGTTTTAGTGGTTACAATTTTCGAGTTTATTTGCTATAATATTATTTAAGTATAATTAGATAAATTGTATACTCTTATCAAACAAAGGAGGAAATCAAAAAATGGGTACATATGAATTACCTAGAAATGTAAAAGGTGAAGGTAGAATTTTATTTATCTTTACTGCAAAAAGCCTAATATACACAGTTATTGCAGCAGGAATTGGATTGCTATTTTATTTCATCTTTTCAGCAATAGGCTTAACGATGGTTGGAATTATCATTGTAGCAGCATTTGCTTTGTTAGGATTTATTGTTGGAACTGTAAAAATGCCAGAATTGGGAAAATTTGAATTTAGTAAAAAAACAGGTGGAGAAAATATAGACGATATTATCAAAAGAGCGGTTTTATTTAAAACAAAAGGTAAAAAAATATATGTATACAAGGAGGGAAAAAACAATGATTGAAATGATAACAGTAATATTAGCAGTAGTATTAGGCATTATGCTTATTCTATTAGGGGTCTTTTGTATCTTATATTTTAAATCAAAAAATAAAAAGGAAGAACCAAATCAATTATCCAATTCAGTTTCATCTGATAAAAAAGAAACAAAAGCTACAAAATCATATAGTGTAGAATCTGTATTTGACTTTATGGAATTTGACAAAATAGAAGATAATATGATTTCTATGAAAAATGGTGGTAAATATGTAATGGTAGTAGAATGCCAAGGTGTTAACTATGATTTAATGTCAGAAATTGAAAAAAATGCAGTAGAAGAAGGATTTATTCAATTTTTAAATACGTTAAGGCATCCTATTCAAATATATACGCAAACCAGAACAATTAATTTAGAAAGTAGTATTCAAACTTATCGTGACAAGGTGAAAGAAATAGAAGACGACCTAGAAAAAGAAAAAAGAAAATATGAACAAATGGTTAATTCAGGAAAATATACACAAGAACAATTAAATGCAGAATTTTATAATCTAACAAAAGCCACTAATCTTTATGAATATGGGAAAGACATTATCTATACAACAGAAAGAATGAGTTTAAACAAAAACGTATTAAATCAAAAATATTATATTGTGATTCCATACTATCCAGAAGAATTAGGAGAAAATAATTTTGACAAACAAGAAATTAGAAATATGGCTTTTTCAGAACTATATACAAGAGCACAATCTGTAATTAGAACATTGTCTGTTTGTGGAGTAAATGGAAGAGTTTTAGATTCTAATGATTTAGTAGACCTACTATATGTAGCATATAACCGTGATGATGCAGAAGTATATGGAGTTGACAAAGCAATGAAAGCTGGTTATGATGAACTATACTCTACTGCTCCTGATGTAATTGATAAGAAAATGAAAGTATTAGATGAACAAATTGAACAACAAGCTTTTGAAAAAGCAAATCAAAAAGTAATAGAAGCAAAATCAGAAAAACAAAAACAATTAGAGAAAAAAGAAAATAACTTGGAAGACTTAATTGACCAAATGGCTAAAATGATTATAGAGCAAAATAAAACAATTGTTGGAGAAGACATCGCAGAGAGTGCATCTGCTAAAGTAGATGAAGATACAGCTAAAAGAAGAGGAAGACCAAAAAAACAAGTAGAAGGAGGTACAAAAGAAAATGAGCAAGAAGGACAAACAAAGAGAAGAAGATATACAAAAACAGCATAATGATTATACAAAACCAGATCAATTTAAAATCTTAAAAAAGAAAACAATTAAAGAATTAATTGCACCATCTGGAATTGATACAACTAATATTGATCATTTAGAAATTATTTCTAATGTTACAAGATACGCAAGAAGTTTCTTTGTATCTAGCTTGCCAAGAATGTGTACTTTTCCAGAACTATTTAGAGATATGTATTTATTTGGAGATATTAATACTTCTATTTATATCAATCCTATTCAAGAATCAAGATCACAAAATGAATTGAATAGAGTGATAAATGAGTTAGAAACAGAAAGAATTGTTGCGGCAGATAGAGGAAATATCAACAGAGAAAGTACACTGGGGCAAAAAAGATTAGAAGCAGAACAACTAAGAGATGAAATTGCAGCAGGTTATAATAAGCTTTATGAAGCATCCGTCATTGCTACTTTATTTGCATATAGTTTAGATGACTTGAACAAATATACAAAATTGCTATCTACAGAAATGTCAAAATCTTTAGTGAATATTAAAAGTGCATGGGGAATGCAGGAAAATGCTTTTAAATCAAACTTACCTTTGATGGATGACAAAATCAAAAAAACACATACTTTTGACAGAAGATCAATGGGAACTGTATTTCCATTTACTACGTCAGAAGTAGGACATCCTTCAGGAATTCCACTAGGAATTAATAAACAAACTGGAGTACCAATTTTATTTGATAATTTTCATAGTTCTCTTACTAATTATAACATGGTTATATTTGCAAAGTCTGGTGCTGGTAAGTCAGTTACTATGAAAACATTAATTTCACGTTCTGCAGTATTAATGGGAATTCAAAGTTTAGCATTAGATGCAGAAGGTGAGTATAGTATTGTAGCTGAAAGCTTAGGGGGAGTAAATGTTGTATTATCACCAACTTCTAAAACAGTTATTAATATTTTTGATATTGAAACAGAAGTTGTAAAAGATGAAATAACCGGTAGGGATAGATTAGTACTAAATGTAGAAAATAAAGTAGAAGACGTAACGCAAGCATTATTGACAATGGCAAGAGGGAGTACTAGAAGCCAAGAAGTAAATGAATTAACAAAACAAATTATAGCAGAATCAGTGGCAGAAGAATATGCAGCACATGGAATTACATCAGATCCAAATAGCTTATATGCAGCAAAAGATGACGGAATAGATGGAAACATGTTAGGAAGAGAAAAGAAGGATATGCCTACTATTGGTTCTTGGTATAAAAGGATTGAACAAAAAGCAGCTACCAATACCAATAAAGATTATAGTTTTCATTATAGTTATTTACTAAAAGTTATGAAACAATACATTAGAGAGTATGATGGTCAAATGGCATATTTTGATGGACAATCTACCTTTGACTTATTAGATGGAACATTATTTATTAATCTAGATATTTCACAATTAGAAGAAAGATTTGCAAGACCTTTAGCACAGCAAATCTTACTTGCGTGGATTTGGGAAAAATATGTAAAGAAAAATAGCGAAGATAGAAGCAAAGCTTCTAAAAAAAGAGTACTAGTTGACGAGGCATGGATGCTTTTGCCATATCCTGAAGCTGTAGATTTCTTAAATACAATGGCAAGACGTGCCAGAAAAAGAAATGTATCACTTGCTATTATTTCTCAAAGATTCCAAGATTTTTATGAGAAACCAGAAGCGCAAGCGGTACTAACTTCATCAGATACCAAATTATTTTTAGCACAAGATAAATCAGAAATACAGTATTTAAAAGAAGTGTTTAAATTAAGCGATGGAGAATCAGATTTCCTAATTACCTGTTTTAAAGGAGAAGGCTTATTGAAGGTGGGACCAGATAGTGCCATTATTCAAATACAACCAACAGCAAAAGAATTTGAATTTGTGGAAACAAACTTAAATAAATTAGCACAGATGAAAAATAGAAGAATTAGACAAAGTTATTAGGGGAGGAAAATATGAAATTTTTGACAGAAAAAACAGTCATACATAAGATAATTATTGCAATTGTATTTGTCATATTATTTAATTTTGCAATGCCTACAATTTCATCTGCTGGTGTTGGAGGAATTTTATTTGAACCAATTAAAGATTTGCTATTGGTCATTGCAGATGGTGTTATGGGAGTAGCACAAACAATGCTATTTGGAATGGATGTTTCGTTTTTGACAATTGCACATCAGGATAGCTGGATGCCTGGCGTCGCGGGTGTGTTGGCTGGTATAGGAACAGCCGTTGGAATTGTAGCAGGAATTGTCGCTGCACCTTTTACATTTGGTCTTAGTTTAGGATTGGTAGTAGGAATAGCAGCTACATCTGTTGGGGTAGGATATGCAGTTACTCAGGTAGCAGCTTCAGCAATACCACCTACCTTTAAACTTCCGATGTTTCTATTAACACCAGAAAATATGTTTAATAATTCACTCCCTGTACTAGATGTTAACTTCTTTGAAAGTGCAGAAGATAAAGGAGCAAATTATGATCCGGATACAGGTAAATATATCATAGAAGTAACTTCACCAACAGGAGAAGTAGTAAAGCAACAATCCAGTGCTTTAGTATTACAGCCAGTCATATCACAATGGTATTATGCAATCAGAAATCTTGCTATTGTAGCATTACTTTCTATATTAGTTTATACTGCTATTAGAATTATTGTAAGTAGTGCGGCAGAAGATAAAGCAAAATATAAACAAAGATTAATGGATTGGTTAGTAGCTATGTGCTTATTATTCTTTATGCATTATATTATGGCTTTTGCTGTGACTATTTCAGAAGAGGTAACAAGTGCGGTGAATGCCATGAATGATCCTTACTATATTACTTTTGGAGATTCTTCTAGTAAATTAAAAGATTATAAATATGAAAACGGGGCAGGAGAAAGTGACGGAGAAAAAATCTTTGACTCAAATAGCCAAATGGCAAATCAATTAAGAGAAAACTATATTATAGTAACTGATGACGCAACTGGAAATGAAGTATTCATGTGGCCAACTAATTTAATGGGAAGAGCTAGAATAGAACTACAACTAGAGCCAACAGAAGATTTAACAGAAGATGATATGTTAGTAAGACAATTTGGATATACAGTTATTTATTTAGCACTAGTAGTATATACGATGTTGTTCTTATTCCGTTATTTAAAGAGGTTAATGCTGCTTGCTTTTCTAACATTAATTGCTCCTTTAATGGCTATGACATATCCACTTGATAAAATGCGAGATGGAAGTGCGCAAGGATTTAATACATGGTTAAAAGAATATTTATTTAATTTATTAATTCAACCAGTTCACCTAATATTATATACCGTATTAATTGGATCTGCTATTGATTTGGTAGCTGACAATTTAATCTATGGTTTAGTAGCTTTAGGATTTGTCTTACAAGGTGAAAAAATATTGCGTAAATTCTTTGGATTTGATAAAGCAAGTACAGTTGATAATGGTTCAGCTTTAGGAGGAGCACTTGCAATGCAAGGAATTAACCAATTACGAAAAATAGGAGGTCTTGGTAGCAAAAAAGGAGGAAATAAAGGTGGAAATACTCCTCCAAATAGAAAACTTGCTAACAATAAGCTAAATAATACTAGAAAGACAAATGAATTGTTTGCAGAAAAATATGGTGCAGCACAGTTAAATGCAGGAGGAGATAATTTAGATGACAGTGGAGGAAGAATGGTAGCTCCTCCAACAACTGATGATAATGGAGGAAGAATGGTGGCTCCTCCAACAACAGATGATAACCAACCCCCTCTATTATATGACCAGTATGGAAGACCAATGCCTAGAGTTTCTCAAACAAGTAATCCTGTAGAACCTTCAGCAGCACCACAAACTGAACAACCTCAAGAAAATTCATCAACAGAAGAGCCAGAAGATACGAGAGGCTTAGGAGGATTATTCGTAGACTGGGCTAAAAATACAACCCCAGCTCAAAGTATTAGGAGAGGAATTAGAACAGTAGGTGGAATAGGTACTGGAATTGGAACTGGAATATCGAGAAATGTAGGAGCAGTTACTGGAAAAATTAAAGAAGGAGTTAACGGACAAATTCAAAAAATTCCACAACCAATTAGACATGCGGCTAAAAATACAGGTAGAAATTTAGCGAAACATGCTACAAGATTAGGAAAAAATGCAGCGTATATTGGACCAAAAGCAGCAACATTTGTTGCTAAAAATGCAGCAAGAGCAACATTGATAGGAGCAGGGGCATTAGCGGGAGCAACAGCAGGCTTAGTATCAGATGATTTTTCAAATGTAGCAAAATGGGGCGCAGTAGGAGCAGGAGCAGGACTCGTAGCAGGTAAAGGAATGACTGGCATTCCTGGAATGGCAGATGATATTGGCGAAAGATTTATTCAAGCGAACGAAGAAAGATTTGCTGCTACTCATACACAAGATGAAATAGAAGCAAGAGAAGATAAGAGAATTAATGAAGCATGGTTAAAAGATAGTAGAACAATAGAGCGCTATGCAAGTGGATTAAATAAATCCAAAAAAGAAGCAAAAGAAATTATGCGAACAGAAGCACAAAAATATAGGGACTTTGGTGTAACAGATGATAAATTAATCATTAAAGCAATGAATGCAAAAGATGATTATTTAGGCGATAAAAGAGATTCAACAGAAAGAATTTTGGTTGCTAAAATGGCATCAGAAGTCGATAAGAAAGAAGATATAAACAGAATAGAAGAGGGATTGAAAAGAAGAGGAATTCCAAAAGCTGATATTGACAATTATTTAAAAACAATTCGAGACTTTAAGAAATGGACATAATAAATTACTAAGGAGGTATACAATGAATAACTGGATTAGAAAATATAATCAAAATAGAAGAGTCATATGGACAGTTATTGGAATTGTAGCCTTCTTTGTTATTGCATTACAAGTTATTTTT
The DNA here is from genome assembly GCA_944390505.1 of uncultured Clostridia bacterium. Classification (GTDB taxonomy): domain Bacteria; phylum Bacillota; class Clostridia; order TANB77; family CAG-508; genus CAG-273. The sequence goes on from CALXQF010000003.1 coordinate 19,226, forward strand.
GGACTAATTAGAGAAACTAGAGATAGACAAAGACAAGAACAGATTAACTATATTTATAGTCAGCAACAAAACACGCAAAATGGTAATGAAAATAGTTTAAATTTAGGAAATAATGGCAATCAAAATAACGGAAACAATACTAATGCAAGTGATACACAAACAGTAGAACAATTTATTCAACAGTTTGTAGATTATTGTAATGATAACCGAATTGAGCAAGCATATAATATGCTTTCATCAGATTGTAAAGAAGCGGTATTTCCAACCATTGATAATTTTCAGTATAACTATGTGGAAGAAATATTTACAACAGATAGATCAGTAAAAATAGAAGATAGTATGTATGGAAATAGCATTTATAAAATGACATATTTCAGTGATGTATTAGCAAATGGTGGGTATCAGGCAGAAAATACTTTTCAGGATTATTGTTATATTACAGAAGAAGAGGATGAAACAAGACTTAGTATTAATCAATTTATTAGAACAGAAATGATTAATAAAAACACTACTGGTAGTTCAATCTATGCAAATGTAATACAGAAACAAATATATGTTGATTATGAAATTTATCAAATACAAATTACAAATCAAAGTAATAATACTATTTTACTTTCTACAAAACAAACAGACAATTTGCACATTATAGATGATAATGATGTAACATATTCATCTAATATTGATGAGATTGCTATAGAAAGATTAATTATGCAACCTCAAACTACTTCTATATTCAATATTAGATTTAACAAAATATATAATACAGAACGAAGGATAAATAGATTAAATATTTCTAATATCATTACTGATTATGAAAAATATCAAAGAGGAGAAGAAGTATCAACCGTTAATTTAAGTATTATTTTTTAGAATAGAGGAAAAAATGAATAAATTTAAAGAAGCTTTAGCAGTCGCATTAAGAATGGCTAGAAGATTGGTAAGCAAAGTACTACTAGCCCCATTAAAAAAAGTAATCTTAATAGTTGGAATAGTGGCTATTGTTATAGTTGCAGTAGTAGGATGTTTTGATGCTTTAATGGAAGCATTTTCTGATAAAGTATCAGAACATGTTCAAAATAATCCTGTAGAATATGATATAGAAGATAATTCTATTATTATTAGTGATGAATTAATTGAAGAATTAATAAAAATGATGGATGATTCAGGAGTTGACATAGAAACATTAAAATTGACCAAAGAAGATATTGCTAAAATGTATGCGGCAGAAGTAGTAACTTCAGAAGTAAATAGAGGAGCTACTGAAGTAGATGGAAAATATTATGGAAGAGTATATGTAAAAAGAGCCACTGATTCCACAGAACAATTAGAAGATATGACATATACTACCTTAGAAGATTTACAATCAAAAGTACAAAGTTTTAATGGGGGAAATATAGGCGAAGAAGAACTATTAAAATTTTTTGCAATAAATGATGATAAAATATGCTTTGTTAAAAGTATTACAGTAGAAACTGCTGAAGACGGAACACAAACTAGGAGTGCTATTATAGAAGAATTAACATATAAAGAAAAAATATCACAATTTACAATGCCAATAGAATTTTTAATGGATTTATGCTTAATTTCACAAAACCCAGGTTTTGTATTAGCCTTAGCGGATAGAGTAATACAAGAAACAAGAATTAATATAGCTTTATTACAAACAACTACAACAACAGAAAATACTACAACATATAAATATCAAACTGAAACAATAACATCTACAAAACATGAAAACTATGATGAAAATGGTGAATATGTGGATACAGATATATTAGATCCAATAATTACAGTTTCTCCTTCTTCTACGGAGTATACAACAGAAACAAGCACCAGTACTGTTACAACAACTAATACAGAATTAAAGATTACTTCCATAGAATCATGGTTTGCAGATTATACATATAGTTATACAAAAGTGCCAAAAACTACCAATACTACTATTCCAGAAGATGATCCATCTAATCAATTAGAGGAAGAACAACAAAATAGTCAATTTAGAGATGAAGAATATCAATATATAGATACAACTAATCATTCAGATGGAAGTTATACAGAAAATTACGAAGCACAGCATACTAGAAAAATAAACCAATCTCAAAGAGTAGATATAACAACCAATTCGGAAATTTATCAAGAAGGACCAACACAAGAACCAGTAGAAAAAACAGATGAGATTATTGAACTATTGAAAACTCCTTTTGACGTACCCGGTAGTCTCCAGAAACAAGCAGCAATAGATAAACTTGAAAATGGATCAAGAATATTGTTTAATATGTTAAAAAATGGAGAAAGAACACAAACTTTAGAACAATTAATGAGATATATTTTAGGAAAGGCTACTAATAATAATTATGGAGTTTCAGAGTTTGACTTTGATCAATTTAATCCAAGCAATTTTACTCCCTTATCTGACTATTACGGCACAGGCTTCTGGTGGCCAATTGGTGGTAGTGAAATTGAAGTGATCGACGGAAAAGAGTTTGCAAAAGGTGATCCAACAGCAACTAATATTACGTCTCCTTTTGGAAACAGAGAAAAACCTACTGCAGGAGCAAGTTCTTATCACCAAGCAATAGATATTGGAAATGGAGGTCATGGTTCAAATTATAATAATATTATCGCATCTGCTGATGGAGTTGTTACAAGAGTGCGAGATGGACAAGCAGATGGCGTACAAAGTCCTGCCGAGGGAAACTTTGTAGAAATTGACCATGGAAATGGGATTAAAACGATATATAAACATTTATATATTGGTAGTATCAAAGTAGCAGTAGGAGATAATGTAAAACAAGGACAAGTAATCGCTAAAATGGGAAATAGTGGTGCTTCCACAGCAGCACACTTACATTTTGAAATAAGAGTTAATGGAACAGCAGTAGACCCAGAAGAATATGTAAGTGCAGAAAATCCAAGACCAGTTGGAGGTTCAGCATCTGGTTTTTCACTTAATAGTACTACATTTTCGCAAGAAGAATTTAAAGCGAAAATGTTAGAATATGCTAATAAAACAGGCAATAGCAATTTTAAAACAAACTTTGCAGATCATGCAGATGAAATATATACAGCATCCCTAAGTGCTGGAGTTAATCCTGAATTAGTAGTTGTAACAGCAGGATGTGAAACAGGTTGGAAGAAAAATAGTCACAATAATTATTGGGGAATTGGCATTCCTAATGGAGGTTCTTGGAGTGATGGACCATATTTTGCAACACTAACAGATGGAATTAATAGATATGCCTCTGTTATTGCTTCTTATCAACCAGGTGGATCACAGGCATCTATGATTAAACAAAGATATGAAGAAAGAAAAGCAGATAATTGTAACCCAAATGGTTATGGTATGCCTGGTACTTTTGCAGGAATGCAATCTGTTTATTCAGATTTGGGAGGAACACCTAATATTCATAAAGAAGGAAATTCTAGTGATGGAGGAAACTATTATTTAAAAGTTATTTATGGAGACCAATTTGATGAAAAATGTGGAAATGTTCATAAGATAGGTGTAGATCCATATACAAACCAAGAAAGAGCAGATTATACAGCATGGCAATGTCAAGAAAAAGTAGAATTAAGATATGCGATATTTGGCATATGAGGAGGATAATGTGAAAAAAGCAATATATATCATTGTAGGAATTATTTTAGTAATATTCATTTTATTAGGTGTATTATTGACAATGAGAGAAGATTCGCAAACAAATTTAGAAAACAATAACCACTTAATAGAAAATAATACAGGAGAAAGTGATATAATAGGAAATAAAATTGAGAGAGTTACGAATCGAGATATGTTCTTTACAGTTGCCTCTTGTGTAGAAAACTACTTAAATATGGTAACACAAAAAGAAACAGACAAGTTATATAATCTTTTATATGATGAATATAAACAAAGATTTGAAGTTACGCAAGATAATATCTATGAACATGTAGGAGAACATGTAGAATATCAAATATTTAAAGTAAAAGAAATGTACAAATTAGAGAAGCTTTCCAATAATAAGTATTTTGTTTATGGAACAATAAGAGATGATACAGAATATTCCAATAATGAAGAAACAGACTATTATGTTACAGTTGTTATGGATACAATGAATGGAACTTTTTCTATTATGCCAAATGGTTTTATGTTTGCTAATGATTTAGAAGTAAATTTAAATACTAATAATTTAGATATTAATGTAACAGGTTATACTTGTTATATGAATCAATGTGATATAGAGTTAACAATAAAAAACAAGACACAAAATACTATTGATTTATCTGACGGAATTTATTTAACGAACTATGAAAATGAAGAGCAATATGAATTAATCAATCAACAACAAGAAAAAATAATATTACCAAATGAAGAAAAAAATATTCAATTATCATTTCATAATTCTGTCACTACTCCAAAAAATATTATTTTTAATTATGAAAATAATGAAATAACGATTCCAATTATTAGAGACTACGAAAACAAAAATTAGGAAATGTCTAACATAATAAGGAAATATAAAAAGGCCAATAGAAGAGAGGAGTGTGGAGTATAGATGAACAAAAAATATGGAATTTTAGCTATTGTAATATTATTAATATTAATTATCGTAGTTATAGTGGCTATGATTCTGCTAAATCAAAATAATAATACAGAACAAGATTATGAAAATTCTATGGCAAGTGGACTAGAAGTCATGAATAGTACTCAGCCAGTAGAAGAAATTGAAAGATATGATTATAATCAATATATAACAAAAGTAATAGCAGATCAAGATATGGTTAATATTTATTTTAATGATTATAGATATTATGCAATTTATCATCCAGAAGAAGCCTATAATTTATTAGATGAAGAATATAGAGAAAAAAAATTTGGAAATTTGGAAACATTTCAAGCATATATTAACCAAAATATGGATCAAATCTTTACTTCTTCAATAGACTCTTTTACAGTTTCTAATTGGGATGGAGGAAAACAGTATATCGCAATAGATAAAGAGGGAAAGTACTATATTTTTCAAGAAAATGTAGTAATGGATTATAGTGTGATATTGGACACTTATACTGTTGATTTACCTGAATTTTTAGAAGAATATAATACTACCACTGAAGAAGAGAAAGTGGCAATGAATATACAAAGAGTTTTTAGTGCCATTAATGATGGAGACTATAGATATGTATTTGAAAAGTTAGATGAAACATTCAAAAATAACAATTTCCCAACTCAAGAAGATTTTGAGAATTACATGAAAAATAATTTCTTCCAGAATAATGAAATCGAATTAAGCAAGACAGAAAGCCAAGGGAATATCTATCTATATGAGATTATCATTAGTGATGCCACAGGACAGAGTACAAATACAATTACAAAAACATTTGTAATGCAATTACAAGAAGGAACAGACTTTGTAATGTCATTTAGTGTATAATCCTTTTATAAAAAGTAGAAAATAACTTTCAACTATGGTATAATTCATATAAAATGAATAAAACATAGATGAAAGTTATTTATTTATCGCTTATGCGGTCTACACTTTTACAATATATTTAGTTTGAACAAATAAATAAAAGAAAACCAATAACGAAATAGAAAAGAAAGAAGGAGAAAATGAAATGAATATAGAGCAAAGACAAGAAGTTGTCAAAAATGCAGACCATATTATGGCAAGAACATTAGATGAATTAGATAGCAAAACACAGAAACTAGACAATATTCAATATTATGGCAAATTTGAATTTATGGGAAGCGGATTAGAAGAAAGAGAAATATATATTGCAAAAATTGATGGAAAAGAAAAAGCAATTTCCAAAGAGTTAAATGGAAAAGAAATAGAAAGCCCAGAGCAAGAAAAAGCACAAGAATATAGTATTTATCGAATTTATGACAAAGACCAAAATCTAATTGCTACTGTTGATAAAGAAGGAAATTTAACATTTACACCAGAATATGTAGAAAATTTAAAAGAAAAAATGCCAAAATTGTATAGAATGCTTCAATTAAATGGATTAAAACTACAACTTCCAAAAGAACTAGGAGAAAATGATTTAGTTCTTACAAAAGAAGATATTGAAAAAGAAATGTCAATATATGAACAAAGTACAAAAAAAAGGCAAAGATCTGAAACAAAAGATGGAAAAGAAAGAGGAGAAACAAAACAACAAAACAGGCAAGATCAATCAAAAGAAGAAAAAGATACAGAAGAATTTGCAAAAAGGAAGAATATTCCTATGCATAATGTATTAAAAGTAAAGGAAAATAGTAATTTATATAAAGATCATCCAGAATTAGAGCCAAACTTATATTTTTATCGTGATAACAATGGAATAGTAAGAGCAGAATATATAGACGAAAATGGAATTCCACAAGAATCTAAATATTTTGAACCATCGATTACTTCTTTAAGACAAGAAACAGTCAGCCTAGGCGATAATGGCAAACCAGTAACCAAAGAAGTTCCTTATCAAGTAATGAAAACAAAAGGGCTAAATAATGCAGATAAAGATATACGAGATATTAGAATGACAATAGAGATAGATACTTATGGATATTTAAACATTGGGGAAGCAAGACAAGGAAAAAACGGAGAATGGTTATCACATGATGTAGAAATGCAAGGAAGAGATTATAATTCACATGCGATTAACCAAACAACTTCTATTAAAACGAGAAAAGCTGATCCAGACAAACAAACAGAAGCCTATGAAAAATTGGAAGGTACAGAAGTAGCAGAAGATGGAATTGAATATAGTGAAATGTACTTAATACAGCATGCAGATGAAATAATAGATGAATTTATTGAAGAAGGCTATCAAAGGAAAGAAGCTTTGCAAATATTTGATTATATGATAGGAGAAGAAAAATTAACAGAAGGGCAAGCAAAGCAAAGAATAAATAAAGAAATTGGTGATAACAATAAAAATATAGAAACAGAAAATACAAGGGAAGAGATAGACGATGATGAAGGAAGAACTCCATGGGGAGATGCTCAAATGAGAAGTCATCATTGAAGTAAAAACTTGACTATTATATTGAAAAAATATATAGAAATGGAACTAAATTATTTAATTGGAATAAAAAATTACCTTTCAAAATATAATTGAAAAGGTGATTTTTTTATGAAGGTAAAAAATATCGTAAAGATTTTAGTTATATTAGAAATCATTTTATTAATAGGAAGTTCTATTGTATTTGCTGATATAGAAGATGAAGAAGAAATAGTTAATATAGAAGAAATTGAAAATCAAGTGGTAGAAACAGCAAGCAATGCTACAGATGAACCAAAGTTAGATGCCAGAATAGGACTTATTTTTGATAGAAGTTCCAAAAGGATACTCTATGAAAAAAATGGTTTAAAACAAGTGCCTATGGCAAGTACCACGAAAATCATGACCAGTATTGTGATATTAGAAAATGCTAATTTAAGTGATGTAGTCACAGTAGATAAAAAAGCAGCAGGAACAGGTGGCTCAAGATTAGGATTAAGTACCAATGATAAAATTACAGTTCATGACTTATTATATGGATTAATGTTAAGATCAGGAAATGATGCAGCAGTAGCGTTAGCAATTCATGTAGGAGGTAGTGTAGAAGGTTTTGCCGAAATGATGAACCAAAAAGCAAGAGAAATGGGATGGAATAATAGCCATTTTGTAACTCCACATGGATTAGACGAAAAAGAACATTATACTACTGCTTATGAATTAGCTTGCATGGCAGATTATGCTTTAGAAATTCCAAAATTCAAAGAAATTGTAGGAACTAAGTCTTATTATATTACAATTAATGGACAATCAAGATTAATATATAATACCCATGAATTATTAGGAAATTTAAATGGAGTATATGGAGTAAAAACAGGTTTTACCAATGGAGCAGGAAGATGTTTAGTAACAGCATGCAAAAGAGGAGATTTAGATATTATCACAGTAGTATTAGGAGCAGATACAAAAACAATTAGAACAAAAGATAGTATCAAACTTATTGAGTATGCTTATCAGAATTATGAAATAATTGATTTAGAAAAAATAGTGAAAGAAGAATTTGAAAAATGGCAACAATTAAATGAAAAGCGCATATATATTAATAAAGGAAAAAATAATGAAATGACAACAAAAATAGAAGAACTATCTTACCAAAAGATAGCAATAAAAAATACACAAAAGGATAATATTACAATCAATATCAATTGCTTATACTACTTTGAAGCACCAGTTGAACAAGATAGAGTGATAGGAAAAGTAGAAGTAAAAGTAGGGGATGAAATAATTGATACATTAGATATTAAAAATGATGAAGAAATACAGAAAAAAGAAGTATTAGATTATTTTATGGAATTTTTAACCATGATGCCTTGACTTTTCTATTAAAATTTGCTATTATAAATATGCTTTATTCTACAAATGAAATTTAATTCAATTGGCAGATTGTTGCCTTACCAGGGCTAACAAAAATTTTAAAATTCCATAAAATGCAGGTATAGTTTAGTGGTAAAACGAGACCTTGCCAAGGTTTAGTCACGAGTCCGATTCTCGTTACCTGCTCC
>CALXQF010000004.1 GCA_944390505.1 uncultured Clostridia bacterium
AAAAGTAGCTCCACTTGCTGCAAAACTTTCACCTCTGTTTACTTCTGGGTTTAGCCACATAGCAACTTGTCTTACTTCTTCACTAATATTTTCTCCTGCGGAGAAATTACTAACAACTCCATATCTATAGACACCATCTGTTGGTGCTATGATATTATCTGGTGTTGTAACAATATAAGCTCCTGATGGCACCATTTCGATATGGTTATTGACACATACATAGTAAGTATTAGAATAGCGTTTTGCTGGTAATGATGTTAAGTGTGAGCCAGAAGATACTGTTCCTCTTACTCCATTTAATGCTCTGATATCATCTACTAATTCTTTGTTATAACTAAAAGCTGTTCCTTTTTGAATACAATATAATTGTACTCCGTCTAAGGAAGGGATATAAACTTTATTGAGGCTAGTTGGTAATGCTTCATAATAAAAACTTCCATCTTTATAAAAAGCATTACTATCATGTGCACCTTTTATCACTAGTGAACCTATTTCTGATGAATTTTGTATTGCTAATTCCTCTTTTGTAAGTGTAGAAATTTCTTGTATAGTTGTTGCACTATCTTTCATGATAAAAAACATAATCATAACGATTAAGAAAAATAATGCAATTAAAATGAAGCTTAAAATTCCTAACTTTTTTATTTTATTCATATTACCCTCCTTCCTTGATTACTCTTTTTTCTTTTTATCGTGCTTTTTTAAATTTGTTTTTTGATCCTTTTCTTTATGATTTCTTTTGATATGAAAGATGGATGTTTTTTCTTCATTTTCTGTTCTTAAAAAGCTTCCATTGTTTTTCTTTTTTGTTGTTAATATATTTCTTTGTATCATAAATACTCCAATGACAATCATAAATATAATTGTTAAAATTAGTGTACTATAAATAACGATTCTTCCAGTTACTACACCAAGTACAATATCTGCATTTGACATATCATCTTCTGATTCTACCTTGTTTGCTTCTGTGGAATCTATGTCTGCAATTCCTTGTTCATTGTAACTTTCATAAATTTCAGCATTATTATTCACAATGGTTGAAATATTGTTATCTGTAATATTATAAGTTAATACTAAAGTAACTTCTTTACTTTCTCCTGGGTTAATAATAGTATTCTCTAGGCTAGTATTATATAAAACTTGCTCTTGAGTTGCTATATACCAGTCCTGATTTAATTCTGAATTAAATCTTGCATCTTGTGGCATATAATCAATAATCTTTTTAGCATATCCAGGTACTTGTCCTTCGTTTGTTACTACAATTTTGTATTCTGCTACAATACTACTTTTATTGATATTTTGTTCTAATACTTCTATTTTTTCTAATTTTGAATTACCATACTCATAAACTGTTGTGCCGATAGTTGGTGTTGTTAGTGTGATTTTACTAATATATTTATCTAATCTTAAATCAAATTTTTCTGCTATATATAATCCTATATCAATATCTCTAACATTGTTATTAACTTTGATGGTGTTAGTTACTCCAGCATATTGTTGTTCTCCATTTAATGTAATTCTCATAGAAATAGCATCTGAGTTATAGCTTGTACTTACTCCTTGTTCTTGATATTCTGTCACACTATATTTTCCTGCATCATATAGGAAAATGACTAAATATTCACCTTGTACCAAATTATTGAATTCATAAGTTCCATCTTGATTAGTAGTTGTGATTTTTTCTTGTGCATTATCCACATCTGTTACAATTTCATTATTAGATTTTTGAATTAATACGACTTGGATTCCTGATAATAATTCTTCTGTTTCTTCTCTTTGTCCGTTTTGATTATCATCTATCCATGCAATTCCAGTAATTTTATATCTTTCTGATGGATTGGTTCCTTCGTTTCCTTCTTCTCCTTGATATAGACTTTCATTATATTCAATAATATTAGTAATTGCATTGGATTCTATTTGATTAATTCCTTGTGCTACTATAGTTGCTTTATTGGTTATTGTTTTATCTTGTTTGTCATCTGGTAATAAATCTGCTTGTGCAATTACTTTTACTGTAGCTTGTGCTCCTTGCTCAAAACTTGTCCAGCGAACTGTTGCTGTATTGTTTAAAGTTGAAGTAATTACTTCTGTTTGTCCTTGATATGTATATTCTAATCGAACAAAAGTAAGTCCTTCTGGTAATTGATTTTCAAAAACTACTTCATTTGCATTAGAATTTCCTTTATTTTGAATATTAAATTCATATGTCACTTGTTGTGCTTCTTTTACATATCTTTCTGATGAAGAAGTTTGTGTAATAGTAAAGGCTGGACTTCCTACATAATAAATTAATTCATTGGAATAATGTGTGTCCATATTATCTGCTACACCAGAAACGATGTATTCAAAATTACCTTTTAAATCTTCTATTTCAAGTGTTAATTTAATGCTTTCTAAGGTATCAACTTCTAAAGTAGGAATTGTTGCAATTACTTGATTGTTTTCTATTTTTATATAGTCTTTTGATTCTAAGTTTTTATCTCGATAAGTAGCTTCGGTAATTGTAATTCCTTGTGGAATTGGAATGGTAATTACTACATTATGAAGTTCTTCTTCTTGATTTTCTATTAAAATAGTACTATATAAAATATCTCCTTTATGGAGAGCAGTATTTTGGTCTCTTGCTACTGCAACTGTTAAAATCATTTTTCCATCTATTTTATTAAGAGTATATGTATTAGAAGGAACACCATTTTTTACTTCACTAGTTGTTATTCTTACTTGATGTTCTATTGTTCCTAAATCTCCTTCTTGCATTTTTAATTCATAAGTAGCTGTGGTTTCTTCTCCAGCTTTTAAATTTCCTAATGCAATGGTAACATTTTTTTCTGTACTATCTGTATAAGTTTGGTAAGAAGAATCATATTGTGTATATGCAGTACCATCTGGTACTGGAATATTAATTGTTACATTTTCTGCTTCTGCTTCTCCTGTATTTTTTACATTGACAAAGAAACGAACAATTTGATTTTCTGTTACATTACTATTTTGTTCCATGTTAGAAGTTAATGTTACTTCTATATTAGCACTTTCTCCTGTAGTAAGTCCTACAATACCAGATACTTTTGTTTCTCCTATAGTTGCACTTGATGTTTGATTATCATAATATACTTTATACATTTGATAACTACTATTACCATATTCTAGATTTTCTGGTAATGTTGCTGTATAGCTAAATGTTAATTGGCTAGAAGCTACCACTTCTCCACTAATCACAATTAGATAACTTCTTATATCACTTAATTGTGTTGGATTTTCTGTCCATCCATTATTTGCACCTAATAAATCTTTTGTTGCTTCTCCATTAGTACTATAGTAAATTCTTATTCTACTGCTATCAATTCCAGATGTAGTAATTTTACTATTCATTGGCATAGTAAAATTACTTTCTAAATTAGTATCTTCATCAATTACTTTATTACCACTAAAAGGTATTCCTCCTAATATCATCATATTTTCTAGTGTATTACTATAATTGTTAGTAACAATTCCTTCTATGGTTACTTGTTTTGTTTCTCCATAAGCATCAATGGTTGCTTCTTGTTTTTCACTATTATTGCTTGTTAAAGTACTATTGGCTGTGTCATACCCTTTTATGCTGTTAACTGTTGCTACCCCACTTGGTGCCACTAAGTTAAAATTAGCAGTTGCAATTCCCATTGTGGCATTACTTACTGTACTTACTTTGGCATTTATATTATTCATTCTTGCATTACTTACACTTAATGTGTTGACATTTGTATCATTATCATTTGCATTTTCATATAGATTAGTTGCTTGATTTGTATAATACATTACTAAATCTTCTGTTCCACTTGGTGCTAGCTTGTTTAGAGTAATATTTGTATTTAAAATAATGTTAGCTCCTTTTGCAATAACTGTTTGGTTATTTGTTTGAGTTGCTTCTTCCATATATTTTGTTTGAGTACCATTTAATGTGATTTGAATTACTTTTTTATTGTTTCTTGTAATTACTTTACTTTCTTTTATCTCAAGCTCGTCTTCTAATAAAAGATTAATATCTTTGATTTCTACTTTTTCCACTTGGCTTGGAAATTCGATTTCTATCGTTGGATTTTGGTATAATGCATATTGTGTGCTTGATGTATCTAATACTACTCTAATTTCTACATTTTCATTTTCTACTATTGTAGATAAGTTTTCATTTGCAATGCTAATTTCTGCTTTACTTACTGGCTCTGCTAAAGTAATTTCTGCTCTTTTTTCTGGTAAAGTAGGATCAGATAGATTAATTACTCCTAGCGTTATTTTTGAGAATTGTTTCATTTGATCTTTGGTATATGTTTGCTCTGTAGAAAGTGCATTTTCTAATTTAATGTCTAAGTTTCCTTGTGTGATTGGTTTAGTGATTTCTAAAATGACTTTGTTTACTTTTGTTTCTGAAATATCTAATATATAATTGTTATTTTCATCTTTACTGGTTTGAGTATTGATATTTCCTATGATTGTTTCTTGAGCATCTTTTACAACAATATTTCCTTGTTCTCCTAATAATTGTTCAAAAATGACTTCTGAAATTTTCATTTGTTTGATAAAACTATTGGCTCCTATATCATATTCTTTTCCGTCTTGAGTAACATATTTTTCTTCTGCTGTTTGTAATTCAATTTGGTTCATATTTTGAACATCATTAATTTGTATACGATAATTTACTTCATAAACTGTTTCTATTTTTTCTTCTATTACTTCGCCTGCATTTTGCTTACTTATTTTATCAAAATTAGCATAAACATAACCTTTACTTATTTCTTCTTGCGTAGAAATAGAAACATCTGTAATAGTTCCCTTAGTTTCTTTGCAATCATATTCTATTGTTATTTGTTTTTCTAACGTCGTATTTTCATTATCTGGAATTGTAGCACTACCATTCATCAAAATAGTTCCATTCATTCCATTTTGGATTACTTGTTGATAGATATCTTGTCCTACATAAATTAAATTAATGACATATTCATCTTTTCCATTTTGATTCCATGCTATCATTCCATCTTCTGATAAGTTTGAGGTTTGTATTATTAAATTTCCTGTTTGATTATCATATTGATAATTTTCTGTTTGAAATTCAATTCCACTTTCATCATTTCCAGTGGAAGTGATTTGATTGGCAAATACATTTACTCTTTGTGGATGATTTCCATTGATTTGAGGTACTTGTAACTGTATGTTTGTTTGTGAAACTGGTAATATTTGATCTTTTATATTACTATTGACAATAAGTTGTAATAATACCCCATTTTCATTTTCTGTTTGATAAGGAATATATTTGCTTACTTCTGCAGTTAGTTCTAACTCTGCTTGAGCCTTCCAAATGGCTTGATTTTCAATTGTTTTTTCAATTGCTCTTTCTTTACCTTCTCCATCTATATAAGTAGCCGTAAATTCTATTTTTGAGGCTTTTTGTAAAAAGTTTGGTTCTATTGCTTGCAATTTACTGATTTGAATTGGAACTTCTATGATAATTTCTTGATTAGCATTTATTTGATTAAATCTAATTTGCGTTTCGGTAGGACGTTGAATATTACTATCTTGTAAATTTGCGACATCAATTTGAAAATTGGGATGAGAAATATTGACTATTGTATTTTTCAAATAGCCATTCTCATTTACTTTAATAACAAAATATAAATTTGCCGTTTTTCCAATTTCTAATTCTTTAAAATAGGTTTCCCCTTCAAAATAACTATTAAATTCTACATTTTTATGATTTGTTTGGTTATCTTGATAGGTTAAATTTGCCGCAACTACTTGTTTCCCTAAGGCTAACAAGTTTGTTCCCATTAACATAATTATCATTAGTATTGCAATTATTCTTTGTTTTAGTTTCATGAAAACCTCCTACAAATAAAGTCCTACACTCCTATTATACGATATTTTGTTTCATTTTTCAATGGATTTCGAGATTTTTTTCCATTTTAGGGAATTTTTGTATTTGATTTTTTTCGAATTATGTTAATAAAACGCTGATTTTGCAATGATTTGACTAGTTTTTATGTAACTGATAAAAGGGCAAAAAGATAATTAATTTGTAACACTTTTTAGTTGATGAATGGAAAAGATGATTTTTTTAACATAAAATGCCCTACCAGAATGAAATGTTTTGGTAGGACATTTTGTTAGATATTTAATTTATTATTTTTGAATTAATTATTTTTTAGAATTAAAATCGATTTTTATTTAATACTACTTTTCTAATAACAATTGCTGCAACTCCTATGATTATTGCAATGAAGATACCTAATCCCAAATATAGATATTGTTCACCAAATGGTGGTAAAATAACAACTCTTTCTGCTTTACTACTATCTGGCTCTGTTGGTTCTAATGTAGTAGGATTTTGATTTCCTTGTACTGAATATGCCATTCTTCTACCAACATCATTTGAAATTTGAACAATTTCTGCAATATTATCATAACTCATATCATCTTGACTATTTTGTGGTGTAATGGTTTGTGTTAGTATTAATTGAATTGCATCTTGTGTATTTCCTTTTGGATTGCTGGTTAATGGATATAAATCTTCACCTAATGCTTCTGTTCTAATAATAGTATTGTATTCTGGTAAAACTCCTGTTACTTCTTCATTTACATATCCATTGCTTCCAATTTCTTCTCGTGTAATGGTTGACCAGCCCCATTCCTCTTTATTGGTTTGTGTTCTATATTGTAAGTTGTTAGATACATAATCCATTACAACATCTGCAGAAGTTTTTACAATTGTATCTGGATTTGCCACTTCACCTATATAGTAGAATTGTGTTTCATTATAATCTTCTTCACCAATATTGGTTACTGTCATATCATAAGTAATTTCAATAGTAGCACCATGCATTAATTCTTCATCCATTGTGATTTGAAGAATACCATTTTCCCTTGTTACAACACTATTTACTCTATCTAATACCGCTGTTCTAAAGTCGTCATAATCTTGTCTTCTCTCGTCTTGGTCATTATTCGTATTTAGTTCCTCATATCCTGCATAATCACTATAAACGTTTTCTGCACCATTTCTGTTACCTTGGTTATCAATGTCTGTGTATTCTTTGAAATCATTAATGTCATATGATACTCTAGGTTCCCAAACTAAGTTATTGGCTGCTTCATTAGCATCAAATAAAATATTTTGGTTTGATAAAATTACTCTAATATTATTAATTTTTTTGTTAAGTTCTAATCCGGCTTTTGGTCTTTCTTCTAAGCCAAAGTCAACATTTTCTATATAGTAATTTTCATTGGTATTATTATTTCCAATATAATCCATTGGATTTCTATTGTTATCTCCTCTGTAACCATTGTTGTCATAACTATTATTACCTTCTGAACTTTGTCTATTGTATTCAAATTCCATACGGATAACACCAGTTTCTGCTACCATTTGTGTATTAATATTTGTAGTGGTGTTTTGATTTAATGTATTTGCCAATTCATAAGTAACACCACTATAAGAGTCACTACTGTAATTATTAATACTTTCTCTGTCATGGTCTGATAAGAAATCATAACTGCTTTCCCAAATATCTTTTGCATCTGATAGATTTGCTTGATATTCATCTGACCTATTAATGCTATATCCAAATGTTGCAGTATCATTTTGACTATTATAGTTGGTATATCCTACATATCCTGCATAGTCATCTCCACTGACATCTGTTCTTCCGTTTTGGTCAATTGCATTATCATTAACATGGTCTTGTTGATAACTTGTTGATTTGTAGTCTTGTCCATTATAGAATGTATTACACTCATAGGTTTGTCCATTATAAGTATAGCTATCATCTCCGCCATATATGAACCTTACTATATAATCTCCTGGAATATAACCACTAAAATAATAGTATCCGTTTTCATCTGTTACTGTTGCTGCATCAATCCAAGTTGCTCCATCCCATACTCTAGTAATATCACTTTGTGTAACTCCATCGATTACTTCATGTAATTCTACTCTAATTCCAGAAATGGTTACTTCATCATCTTCTCTTATACCATTTCCGACAA
The DNA here is from genome assembly GCA_944390505.1 of uncultured Clostridia bacterium. Lineage (GTDB taxonomy): Bacteria > Bacillota > Clostridia > TANB77 > CAG-508 > CAG-273. The sequence goes on from CALXQF010000004.1 coordinate 8,014, forward strand.
ATGCGTCTGTATCAGTTGGCTGGTAATCTCTTTTATCTTCCCATACAGTTCCACTAATTTCCCTGATAAGATCTTGTTCTACTGTTACCGTAATTCCTCTTGCTCTATCTGCATCATCTTCAAAGTTTTGTTCATATCTGCTATTGTCTCTATTATTTAAGTCTTCTACTGTAAAGTTACCTGGGTTAGAGTCTTTATCTACCAATCCTGCTACATCATTGGAATCTTTTGTTATACCGTTTGGTAATGTAGTTCCATCTGCATAGAATGTTGAGTATCCATTAATTTCTGCAATATTTTGCTTTCCTGGAGAAGTGCTAGATGCTTGTGTTCCTAATATTAATCCACTACCTTCTCCTCTGATTTTAAATGTCAAGTAAATATATGCTGTTTCACCTGCTACTATTTTATGATTGTCTAAACCATTAATATACACTGTATCATAATGTTCATTTCCGAATTCACCGTTGAATTTAGTATTATTTTCGTAAATTCCAGTGCTTGCTCGAACATCTAGATATTTAGCATTACCTGTTGTATTTTTATCTTCTTCTACCATAATATCATAAAAGTCTTGTTCTGTGACTCGTATGCTATCTCTGTCAGTGTCTGTTGTGTCATCATCATACATTACCCATGACATATTTTCCATAAATTCATAACTAGAGTCATAGTAATCTACTACTTCATCTATTTGTGCTAATATACCTTGTGATTGGTTTCTAATGCTTATTTTATACGTAATAAATGCTTCTAGCTGATCACTACCATCATATTCATAATCAGACTCGTATAATTCCCTAGAATAGGTAGTTCCATAATAGCTGTCATAACTTCCATTGATAATTCTTTCTTGAATTTCCCAAAATCTGTTTTCTAATTCTAATTGATAATTTAAATATTCATCACTGTCTCTACCATATTGCTCTTCTAATCTCTTTAATTCATTCTTTTCATCATCAGTTAGAATTTCTCTTTCATTATATCCATAGATTTCTGTTCTTCCATTTACTTTAACAGTTGCTTTATATACATCTTTGTTTAATGCTACATCATAAACTGCTCTTTCTAGCAAACCTTGGTTAATAAATAATTGTCCAGGATAAATGTTCATATATTTTTGAGCACCTTTATTTCCACTAGTATCTGCTTGTCCATTAATAGCAATATCTAAATCAGCATAAACATTACCTGTTGCATCTGAATATGTACCATTTTCATAGTTATTATTTGGATACATTGGTCCTTGTTCTATTAAAAGACTAAAGTAGTTATTATATGGATAAGTATCATAAGAATATGAGTTTTGTCCTTGGCTTGTATTTTCTTCTACACTTCTTTGTTTTGTAAATGAACTAATTTGACAATCTTCTATATATTGTAATTTTTTCCAATATTCTTCTACTTCTTCTTGATTTGTTGCAACTCTATTAACAATTTGCTGATAAATATAATTTCTCATCACATCATCAGTTGGATATTGATGTGCTGTATTGGCATATTGGCCTGTTATAGTATTTCCATTTAAGTCTAGATTATCAATATAATTTCTAATTGCTGTTGTGATTAATCCTGGCTGTGCTATTGCTCCTGTTGTACTAGAATGATCTAATACATAACCATTTTCTATTGTAAAATAGCTATCTACTAATTGATAATTTGCATCATATTCATATTCTCCATCACTATTTAATGTAATACCTGCTAAATCATATTCTGAGAATGTTTCATTCATATCATATACTTCACCATCAATTGTTGCAGTAGGTAAAAATGTTAATTGCAAATTATTAGATGATGGATAGTTATTAGGAGAAGAACCTATTGAACTAAATCTGTTATCAAAATCTTCTCTATTAATTTCATCTCCTGTTACATTTTGCTCATTATTTCCATCTTTTTCTGTACCTTTAGAAGATTGTTGCCAAGACTGTGTTGCCCCATAATTGCTACTAGTACTAGATAACCTAGTAATGTCAGCATTTTGCATATACTCTGTCGGGATATATGTTTGTCCGTTATAAGTAAACTTCACATAATATCTTTTTCCAATATCTAGTCCCCTAAATTCATAATATCCATTTTCATCTGTTAAGGTTGGATTTGTTCTTCTGGTATAATCTTCTTTGTTTTCTATTTCTTGCAACGTTGCTCCTTGTTTGATAATATTTCCATTTTCGTCTAGTACATTTGGTCTTTCTTGTGCTAATGTTTTTAATGTTGCTAATTCATTTGTTTCTGCATCATATAGGCTTACTTCAATATTAGCTAAGTTAACGTCTGCACTTGTTTTAATATCATTCGCAATATTATCTTTACCTTCTAAAATGTCTAAAAATACAAATCCTCCTAATTTCATAGTTGTTGTGATATAGTCATTACCTCCAATTGGAATAATCAATTCTTCTTCTACGATTTCTCTATTTTTGGTAAGAACAAATGTACTGTCTTGGTCAGCATTGGATTCACTAAATACTGGAGTTTTTGAACAATTACCATGATCAGAATAACCGCTGTCATCTTCATCTGCTGGTGGATGGTAATGGCTTCCATGACTTACTAATTGGTCTTCATAATAATATTTTCCATTTCTAATACATAATGAAGCGGTTGTATGTACATATTGAAACTCTACTTTTAATTTTAAAGCTGCTGGTATAGAGTCATTACTATCAATTACACCATCTTGATTATAATCATATTTGGTGCTAACTTCAATGTAAAATTCTTCTCCTGGATGTGGATAGTGCTTTTGAGCATCATACCAGTCCATCATATTACCATCTGTATTATTTGTACCTGGTTCATAAATACTAAAGAATGTTTCTCCGCCAAAACCATCTTGTGGATAATCTACTTGATAAGTATTTGCTTGTCCTGTTGCTACTCCATCTTCTTTGACAATATTGGTAATATTAATTCTATTATTGTTTTCATCTAATAAATACATATCACTAATTCCGCCAAAACTATAGTTGTATTGTTCTGTGGTATAACTTCCATCAATATAGTTTAATTTAAATGGACCTATTTTAAATAATTCTTCTGTTTGGTCAACATAAATTTCAAGTCTTGTTCCTTGTTCATTTTCTTTAGTTTGATAATCAATCATTGATTCTGGCTTCATACCTATTTCTTGACCGTTGCTTGTATCTACGATTTTTTCATAGAATGCTTTATATCTAGTTGCAATATCTAAAAGTCTTTTTCCTTCTGCTTTATACATTGAGTGTGTATTATAGGTATATTCGTTAAAATAAGATTGCCATATTGCTTGTCCTTTTTCAGGTGACCAACCTTTGTCATATGCTTGAGTCCATTTAGATTCCCATGATACAATAAACCCTATGTCATATAAGTTAGCATATTGTTTTCCAGTACTTTTGCTTACATAGTTACTACTACTTTCTGTATAATGGAGTTTCATACATTGCCAATGTGTTGCACTTCTTATACCATAATGTGCTACATCACTAGCACAACCACAACTACTTGTTTCAGTTGGATCACTATTAACCCAGTTTTCTATTGTTTGTCTAGTAATAAATTGACCATTATAAAGACGAACTTTTGCATGAGTACCTGGTTGTACACAATAATGTTCATCTCTATTAGTAGTACGGAAATAAAATATATCCCTTACTCCATTAATTGGAAGAGCTAAATCTAGTGCTACTTCTCCAATTGCATCACATATTGCATAAGATTCTGCTAATCTTCTTCTTTCTTCTTCTTCTGCACTTTGATCTTGAACAATATCTTGTCCTCGAACAATTGTAATTTGTTTTGTATTACTTGTAATAGGTGAAATAGCTTTTGCTTCTATTGTTGCTTTATTGGATAAAACTATATTTTGTTCATTTTCCGATAGAATTTTACTTCTTGCAATAATTTTAAGTGTAATAGTACTACCATTGTTTAGCTTTCCTATACTAATATTAACTTTCCCACTTTCTGTATATTTCCCTATATTTACACTGCTATCTTGATTTTCACATATTACTTCTACAATTGCAATATTAGAATCTATACTTTGTGTTAATTTTACATTTACTGCTGGTGCATTTCCCGTATTTCTAATTTCAAATTCATAAACAAATAATTCTCCCTCTACCGCACTTAAAGTATCATTTGTTTCTAGCATATAAGGATCTTTTTGTACAATACTAATAATAGGGTGTCCTACAATATAACTATTTTTTTCGGAACTTCCCGTCCAGTAGTTTTGTGGTATATGCCATTCATCATCGTCTAATCCTGGACATTCGTGTCTATGATTATATGTGTTTTCATAATATGAGTCTTCAAATTGCCATCTTGATGTCAAACTACCTGTTGCTTGTATTGAGAAATTACTACATCCTTGGTTAATTACATAATCAAATGTAACATATCCCCTTTCTTGTGCCGCTAATTGGTAAAGAATAATTTGAATATCATTATTTCCTAATTGATTGATAGTAATTTTTTCTTCACTGCTACTAGTATAGGTTCCACTACTATCTTGATATCTTATATTTGAAACAGTAACACCTGTAGGTAAATCAATATTTACTGTTAAACTAGTATATTTTCTTACAATATCTATTCCATCTAATTCATCACTAAATTCAATAGAAGATGAGATTGCGCTATTATTGTAAATAACAATTTCTCCTTGTAACTGATCTCCTTCATATACTACACCATCTGGGTTTTCTTCTAAGTTATGATCTACATTTGTTATGTTGATTAAATTTGACATGTTATTTTGTAGTAATTTAAAACTATACACTTGTGATTCATAATATTCTGTATTGTCTCCACTTACATAAATTTGTAATTTACTATTATCAATTGTAACACTAAATTCAACTGAGTAAGTAGTTAATGGATTAATACTAATATTATTACCTTGTGTTTGTTGGAAATCATATACTTTTTTATATAAATCATCTTGTTCATTACCTGCATATGCTTGAATCTGAAGTCCTTGGATTGCATTTACACCACTTACATTTCTTACTTCTACTCTAAAAGTAACAGAATGTCCTGGGATAATCGGATAAGTACTGTCAGATGAAATAACTCTTGTTCCTTCTCTTACCGTTATAGTTACTTCTTTTCTTGGAAGTGGATTTTCAATGTCTCCCATACCTTCTTCATCACTATATTGTAAATCTTGGGATACTTTTTGACTAATTGCTACATTAGACAACTGTTCAAGTTTCTGTTGATAATCATTATATTGGTTTGTTAATGATAACTGAATCCATTCTACATCAGTTGTATAATAAGTAATAATTCCAACAACCGCTAAAATAATTACAAGTAATAGTAAAATGATGACTTTTTTCTTTTTCATATTCTCCCTCCTTTTTTCTTTATTTTTTGATAACTCGTTTTTTAATAATAATAATTCCAGTAATAAGCAGTAAAATGATTCCTAAAATAAGACTTGTATATAATATAATCGTACCTGTTACTGTTCCAAGAACAATTTCTGCTGTAGAAAAATCATCTTCTGTTGTTACCTCATTTGCTACTTCTGAGTCGAAATCTACTAAACCTTGTTCATTATAAGCTTCATAAATTTCTGCTTGGTTAGTAATAATTCTTCCTAAGTTCGTATCTGTAATATTAAAGGTTAATACTAATGTTACTTCTTTGCTTTCACCTGGTTGAATCACTTCATTTGCTAAACTGCTGTTATATACATTTCTATTATTACTAGAAATGTACCAATCTTGATTAATCTCTGTATTAAATCCTGCATCTGTTGGGAGATAATCTACAATTCTTCTTGCATAACCTGGAACTTGTCCTTCATTTGTTACTCTTATTTTGTATTCAACAATAATATTGCTTTTATTAACATTTTGTGCTAGAATTTCAACTTTTTCTAATTGAGATTCTCCATTAAAATAATTACTTGTTCCTATTGTAGGAGTTGTAAGCGTTATTTTACTAATATATTTATCTAATCTTAAATCAAATTTTTCTGCTACATATAATCCTATATCAATATCTCTACTATTAGAATTTTGCAAATTAATTGTGTCTGTAACTCCTGCATATCTTTGTTCTCCATCTAAAATAATTCTCATATTCACTGCATCTGAATTATAGCTTTCTCCAACACCTTCTGCTTTGTAGCTTGTAACACTGTATTGACTTGCGTCATATAAGAATATTACTAAATATTCTCCTCTTTCTAAGTTATTAAACTCATACTGTCCTTGTTGATTGGTTGTTACTATTTTTGGTTCATTCGTGTCTACATCTGTTACAATATTATTATTAGAGCGATAAACTAATAAAACTTGTATTCCTGATAGTCTTTCTTCATCTTCTTCTTTTGTTCCATTTTGATTACTATCTAACCATGCTGTTCCTGTAATTTTATATCTATTATTATTTTCCCCTGTATCTCCCCCTGTAATTGGACTTTTATGAGCATTTTCGTCATATTCCACATATTGTGTAACAGAGTTTAGTTCTATTGCTTCTACTTGGTCAGAATAGATTACTGCTCTATTAATAATTTGTTTTCCGTCTTCTTCTCTTGAATTTAAAGATGCTTTTACTTGTATTTTTATATTTATCTTACTACTATAAAAAATACGAGGTATTGTAATTATTAGCTTGTTTCCATTTTGTGTCACTTCTTCTATTTGTCCATAAGAATTATTGTTTGGATTTTCAATTTCTACTTCTACATCTACCATGCTTACTCCATCTGGAAGGGTATCTTCTAATACAAAATTACTATGATTTCCTCTTTCTGAAGCTTGAATATCAAATTCATAATAAAATGTTTCTGTTTCTTTTACATAGACCTTATCTGGTAACTTTTGACTTCCTGTTAATTCAGGTTTATCGATATAAATATACTGCTCATTAGAGTAAATTCCTTGCATTGCATTTTCCGCTACATCTTCTACCTGTACTGTTACTTTTGTAGAAAAATTGGTTTCATTATCATTCGTCATTTGAAATCTTACAATTAAGTTTTTTGTATTTCCTGAAAAAGACCCCTGAGCAATAATTTGATTTTCTTGTATTGTAATTCCTGTATCTGGTGTTCCCTCATTCCAATATGCTTCTAGCACATTAACATTTTCAGGTAATGGTACTGTAACAGTAACATTACATGGGCCTTCATTATTATCTAATTTTATTTCATAAGTAATAATATCTGTTGAAGAATATAGGTCTGTTTCTTGTGTATTTGTTTTATTTACTACTGAAAATTGTGCAGGTAATATTTTTAAAGAAATCTCATCAGATTTAATTGACCCTTGTACATTATCTGCTGTTAATGATACTTGAGTTTGTGTAATGTTTCCTAAAATACTTTGATTTTTTACATCTGCTGCTAATAAATAATAAGAGATTTGTTCTGTTGCACCTGGTTCTAGTGTTCCTATTTCAAAGTATCTAGAAGCTGTAATATATGTTCCTGTGTCCTCATTATATTGTACAACACTAGTATTGTCTGGAATATCAATCACAAGCTGTGCATTAGTAGCTGCCATTTCACCTATATTTTCCACTTCTACCCAAAATCTAGCAGCACCTTTTGTTGGTAATAATCCAACATCTGTTGATTCGGTTGTATCTTTTGGCATATTAGAGTTGACTGTAATTCTTACTTCTGGTCCTGCACCAGTAGATAAACCTATTATTCCTGCCACTTCTGTTTCTCCAATTGTTCCTTCTTCTGTTTGTGCATCATAATAAACTTTATAAGTGGTATAACTACTTTTGTTATAACTCAAATTTTCTGGTAAAGTAACAGAATAATCAAATGTAAATTGTGTACTTGCTGTTATCTCTGCCGAAAATACAATTAAATAGCTTTTTACTGCTGAGAAATCTTCTGGGCTTTCTGTCCATCCGTTATCCTGATTAATTAGGTCTTTTGTAGCTTCTTCATTTGTACTATAATAGATTTTAAATTGGTTGCTTGCTATTCCATTTACTGTAATACCGCTTGACATAGGCATACTAAAGTTACTACCTAATTCTGTTGTTTTATCTATTTCTTTGTTTCCTGCAAAAGGAATTCTTCCTAAGATAATCACATTTTCAATTGAATTAGAATAATTATTGGTCACAATTCCTTGTATATTAACTGTTTTCTCTGGAGTATAAATTTCTACATTGCCCTCTTTTTTCTCTTCAGTAAAATTGATTAGTTCAGAATCTTCTTCATCATAACCAGTGATGCCACTTGCTGCTGCCACTCCTAAAGGAGCTACTAAATTAATATTTGTGCTTGCTACTCCAATTGCTTGCGTATTAGATGATCTAACTTTTGGTTGATAGTTTTCCTCATAAAGATTGGTATTTTCATTGATATAATACATAACAATTTCTGCTATTTCAGAGGGAGTTAGTGGATCAAGCGTAATGTTGGTATTTAAAACAATATTAGCACCTTTTGCAATGACATTATTTTCTTCTTGATTATTGGTAATATAATATTTGGTTTGTGTTCCTTCTAATTGAATTTGTATAATTTGTTGACCATCTTGTTCTATTACTTTATATTCTTTTATTTGTAGTTCATCATCTAATAATAAATTAATATCTGTTATTTCTACCTTACTGATTTGTTTTGGCATATATATTTCTATTGTTGGATTTTTATATAATGCATTTTCTATACTAGATGTATCTAACACAATTTGAATATTCACATCTTTATTTTCTACAATTGTTGATAAAGTTGTATTTTCTTGTCCAAAACTAATTTCGGCTTTTGTAACTGGTTCTGTTAAAGTAATTTCTTTTGTTAATTCTTCTGTCATTTCATTTGTTTTTGCTTGTACTTTTGTTACTACAGCACTTACTATTTCCATTTGTTCTTTTGTGTATGTTAACTCTGTTTGAAAAGCTTTTTTTACTGTAATTTCTAATTTTCCTGCTGTAATAGGAGAGGAGGTTTTAATCATTCCTTCTATTATTTGGTGACTAGAAATATCTAATACATAATTTCCATTATTATCTTTTGGTGTATCTTTTGTAATACTTCCTATCACTTCACCATCTTTTTGACATACTTCTACTGTTCCTTCTTCTCCCAATATTTTATGAAAGATATTTTCTGCTATTTTTACTTCTTTGATGATAATGTTATTTTGGGAAGAATACTCTTCTCCGTCTGATAACATGTTTTCACTTGGCATTTCATATTCAATCACATTACTAATAGATGTATCATATATTTGTATATGATAACTTACTTCATACTCAGTTTGTTTTTTCTCTTCTATTTCTTCTCCAACTTTTTCTTTTTCTATTTTTGCATAATTAGCATAAATATATCCTTTGGTAATTTGAGTAGGAGCTATTAGTTCAAAATCAGCTAAGTTTCCTTTTTCTTCTTCAATACTATTTTGAATTTTACCTTCTAATTGTAAATTTGTTTCTTCTCCATTATAAACTTTCATATCTACTTTTACAGGTATTTCTATTAAAATAGCATTTGCATTTGTTTTGCCTTCTTCTTTTTCTTCTTCTGTTAATACGGTTTGCTTTGCTTGTTCTAATTGTTCTATTGCTATATTGTATATTTCTTCTCCTATATAAGTATAATTAACTAAATATTCATCTACTCCCTCTTTCCATGCTATATTCCCTTGTTCATTTGGCGTATTCTGTACTTGAATTGTGATTTTAGAATTTTCTACATCATAAGTATAATTATTTTCTCCAAATCCTAAACCATTTTCTTTTCCATTGGTAGCTTTCATAGAATTTGCAATTACACTTACTCTTTCCGGTTTTATTTGGTTCATTTCTGGTACATTTACTTCTATTTGTGTATTTTCAATTGGTAATTTATTTTCTTTTATTCCTGTATTAATTTTTGCTTGCACAAATACACCATATTCTTCTCCGATATGGTATGGTATGTATTTACTAATTTCACCTGTTACTTCTACTTCTGCATCTGTTCTCCAAATAACCCTATTTGTAATTTCTTTTTCTATTGTTCTTTCTTTTCCATTACCATCTATATAGCTACCTGTAAAATTAACTATTGAATCTTTTGCAAAAATATCTTGACTAACCATTTCTTGCTTAGAAAAGGAAATTGGAATTTCAAGCGTAATATTTTGATTATAATTAATTTGTTTTAAGTAAATTTTATTTTCTTCTATTTTTTGAACATATTCACTATTAATTTGGTCACCATTTATTTGATAATTGGTATTGCTAAATTCGACTATTCCACTTTTTAAATAGCCGTTTTCTTTTACTTGAAGATTAACGTAAATTTTAGCCTCTTCTTCTATGTTATATACCCTTTCATATGTATTTCCTTCAAGATAACTATTGAATTCTACATTTGCATGGTTCGTTTTACTATTTTGCCCTTGTAATTCTGTGCTTGCTGCAATTACCTGAGTTCCTAGAGTTAGCAAATGACTGGCTAACAAAACGGTAGTCATAAGGGTAGCTATCATCTTTTGCTTGATTTTCATAGTAACCTCCTAATAGATATAAATACTTTATAATATCAATTTTAGCATTTTTAGGGATTTTTTCAATGGTAATTCTTTTCCATAATTGTCGAAAATTGGAAATTCCTTTACGGAAATTGTTTTTTTAGCTCAAATATTAAATTTGTATTACAATTTTTGACTTTTGTCTGAAAATTAGCTAATTTTCATTTTCGGTATACATAATTTTGTTATTTGATATTTGTATTTTTCTTTTAGAGAGTTTAGCTTGTTTATTTTTAGAACTCTATTTTTATTTTAGAGAATTCTATTTTTAGTAACATTTTTGAATATAATTGAATATATATAATAATAAATCTATTATGATATTTGGGTAAACGGTTGAAAATAATTTCCAACCAGATTTATGCCTTTTGAAAGGAATGGGATGAAATATGAATATGCCTAACAATATAGACATGGCGAAATTAATGACTATGATTTCGCAAATGGATAAAAAGCAATTAGAACAAGGCTTATCTAAAATGAGTCAAATGTTAAGTGCTGAGGATAAGGAAAAAATTATGAAAGAATTGAATAAAAATACTAATCAAACTTCATAAATTTTATCAATTTTTTTCTTAATCATTATATTTGCATAATAATATAACTTTAATTTATACGGATGGAAAGGGTGAGTAGTAATGAGTGAAGATATGTCAGAACTTTTTCAAAAAGTAAATCAAATGTTACAAAATAATGAAATACCAGATGAATTAAAAAATATGATGAATCAATTTTCTTCTAATACATCTAGTAATTCTAGTAATTCCAATACTTCAAATTCTTCTAATATAAATGATCAAGTATCTTCTCTCAAAGAATCTTCTGATAAAAATGATGATAGTCAAAACAATAATTTTCAATTTGATATGAATACTATGCTTAAAATGAAATCTATTATGGATGCTTTTAATCGTAATCAAAATGATCCTAGAAGCAATTTATTAAAATCTTTAAAACCATATTTAAAGCCTAGCCGAAAGGAGAAAGTAGATCAATATATTCAATTATTGAATATGGGCAAAGTATTTGAAATGATGAATCCTTTAGAAGGTGAGACGAAAAATGATGTATAACTATCCTTTTTTTAGTTTTCCTCACTTTAGAAAATATCCTTATTACTCGAATTATGTTAATCATTCTAGAAATGTTGCTAACTTTCCTTCTATGCAATCTCCTTCTTATTCTTCATCAAAAGTAAGTTTAGAAAAAAAAGAGCCAACATTTTATCATCATGACCACTATTATAGTCGTCTTCAAGATGAATACAGTAGAAAAAAGTCAGAATTAGAAAATAAAAAAGAAGAAAATGGTTCTAAAAAAGCCAAAACTGGTTTTTCCTTTTTAGATCATTTTCTTCATCAAGAAGATAGAAAAGATGATGAAAAGTATTTTGAAATATTAGGTTTGAAATTATATGATGATGATATTTTATTACTTTGCCTTATTTTCTTTTTATATAAGGAAGATGTAAAAGATCCCTATTTATTTATTGCTTTAGTTTTATTATTGTTAAGTTAGCTTTTGTTAGTTTGCTGATTGTCAGTTGAGGGACGTATCTTTGACTGACATTTTATCATTTTAAGATGTGTCCCCACAACTGACATTTTGTCAGTTTTAAGATACGTCCCTCAACTGACAAAATTGACATTATTCTAAAACGATTTCTCCTTCTTCGTTAACATAAGCATATGTTTTTATCATATCTTCTTCTATTTCTGATTTTTCTATTTCTTTTATCAAATTAGCAATACGTATTTGTGGTGCTTCAATAGCTGCTGTTGCAATAATTGCTTCTTTATTTCCTTTTGCACCTGCATGTGCCATTCCTCTTAAAATACCAAGGACTACAATGTTTTCACTAGCTAATACTTCTGCTCCTGCATTAACATCTCCTAATATTACTAAGCTTCCTTCATATTCAATTTTTTGTCCTGAACGTAAAGAACCTCTATGAAATTTTGTTTCTGATGTTGCGATTTCTTTACTAAAGGTTTTCTTTATTCCATGCAGCCCTAATATTTTTGGACTATCGAATTCTACTTCCACAGGAATTTCTTTTTTGATAAGTTCTTGTATTTGTTCCATTTCTTTATTTTTTAATACTTTTCCTGTTACCAATATTGGTGTTGTATCTTCTTGATATAATTTTTTTAATTCTGGTATTCTTTTTTTGAGTTCTATTATAATTTGTCTTAATTCAGCTTCTTCTTCTATTTTTAAAACAACATTTTCTTTTTTGGTTTGAATACTAATATGATTTTTCATAACTTACTCCTTTTTTATCTTGTACTTTGTGTGCTTGGAATAGCTGTTATATCTTCTGTTACTGTTTTGGCACTCATTCCAAAGTATTTTTCCATAATCTCTTTGGCAGTTGGTGCTACATTTCCACCAGATCCTGCATTTTCAATTAATACTACTACTGCAATTTCTGGATCATCATATGGAGCAAACCCTGCAAACCAGCCATTTACTTTTCCTTCCATACCAGTTTCTGCAGAACCTGTTTTTCCTCCTATATCCATTTCAAAGTCTGAGAAAATATAGTAGGCTGTACCCCCTGATTCACTGGTAACCCCCTTCATTCCTTTTAAGATAGCATTAATTGTTTCCTCTTTTAAGTTTAAATCTTCTACTTCAGAGCTTTCATCGATTCCCAACTTTTCGTTTACTTTTTGCTCAATTTCCTCTTTTGGAACCTCATTTCCTTCTACATCTGTTATAGATTTAATTAACGTAACATCTATTTTCTTTCCTCCATTGGCTATCATACTAATATATCTAGCCATTTGAATAGGTGTATAATTATTATAGCTTTGTCCTATTACTGCTGATAATGTATCACCAAATTGCCATTCTTGTCCTGTTGTTTGTTTACAAGCCTCTTTTAAATCTACAGTACCATTCGACTCTCCAGATAATTCAATTCCTGTTTTACTTCCTAATCCATATGCTTTTGCATATTGAATAACTGGGTCAATTCCCATTAGATATCCTAATTCATAAAAGAAATAATTACATGATTTTTTAATAGCATCTGTGATATTCAAGTATCCATGCCCATAATGATATTGTGAATAATACCAACAACTTGGGTGGTAGCCTCTAGGATAGACTCCTGTATCATTAATTCTAGTTTGTGTAGTAATTGTTCCTGTTTCTAATGCTGCTGTTGCTACTACCATTTTAAAGGTAGAACCTGGTGCATATTCTGCTGAAATCGCTCTATTATATAAACTTTTTCCTTCATTATATTCAGCTAGCTTTGCCTCACTAATCCCATTAATAAATAATTCTGGTTCATAGTCTGGGTAACTTGCTAATGCTAAAATTTCGCCTGTTTTTACATTCATCACAATAGCTGCTCCTGCATCTGCACTATTTCTTTCTCCATATTCTCCATTGGCAATTTTTTCTATATTATCTTTCAAAATTTCTTCTGTTGCTTTTTGCAAATTAGCATCAATGGTTAAAGCAACATTATGCCCACCAATTGCTTCTTGTGAAATATATTCTTCTGTAATAGTTCCATCCACTGCCATATCTATTTGCCTTACACCATCTTGTCCTTTTAAATATTCTTCTAATGTGTATTGTATACCTGTTTTTCCAATGATATCATTCATCTCATAATTATCTTTATTTGCTTCATATTCTTCTGATGAAATAGCTCCTACATATCCTAAAATATGTGATGCTAAACTACCATAGGGATATGTGACAATTGGAGATGTCACAACTGCTGCACCTGGAAAGCTATTACTTTGTTCTTTAATTTGGTTAGCACTTAATGAACTAATATCTTTTGAAATGGTAACAGGTTTAATATTACTAAATCCATTTTGTTCTATTTCATAATATACTACCATTATTTTTCTAGCTTTTTCTGGATCTTTTTCTGTAATTTCATATTCCTGTTTTAATTGCTCAAAAGCTTGCTCTGCTGTTGCATTTTCATCAATTTCGTTTTGTACTTTCCATTGTTTTTGTGCTTCCTCATCTGTCATTGTGAATTGATATGGGTTTACCCTAATTGGTAAATTGTCTATGTAATCATCTTCATTTTTTTCTAATAATTCTATTAAATTTAATATGGTTTGCTGAAATACATCATTTTCTAATTTTGTTTTGTATAATTCTAAAGCATAACCCATTTTAGTGGTTACTAATAAATTTCCCGTAGCATCTGTAATATTTCCTCTTGCAGCTTTTAAAGTAGATTCTCTTGTTAACCTAGTATTGGATGTTTCTCTATATTCTTCTCCATGTACAATTTGAAGATTAAAAAGTTGAATTAACAATATAATACCAACAATATAAATAATTACGTTAACTACATTATATCTTACTTTTTCATTTCGATTATTTGTATTGTTCAAATTTTAACCTCCTTTTTTACAATTTTCAATTAAGTTCCTGTAAATATTATATATATTTTTATTGGAGTCTCAAGGTGGGGACCGACAAGTTACAAACTGTTAAACGAAGTTTTTAGAGTTTGTTCGCAGTTTGGAGACGTAAATAGAAATACATATATAATATTTACGGTGTGTATTAAAAATACCTTGTTAATATAGTTTTATTTTTAAATAAGTTTTCTGCCCCATATCCTGCTTTTTGGATAAGTGGATATAAAATAATGGTAATAATAACATTGAATATGATTTCTATTAACAATATCTTTATAAATGGTAGAATTTCTATAATTCCTCCCCATTTTATAATTTGAAAAGCATAAATTCCAATTTCATAAACAGCTGTACTTGTTGCTACAATTAACATAATGGTAATTCTGCTGTCTTTTGAAAAAGTTTTATCCAAATATTCACCGACTAGCCCTATTAATCCTAACATAATTCCTGAAATTCCAATGGATTTTCCTACTAATAAATCTAGATAAATACCAAAAAGAAGTCCAAAAACAAAACCCAGTTTTTTTCCGATAAATAAACCTATAGTTAATATAAAGATAACAAATAAGTTAGGCATAATGCCTGCTATTGTGAACCACGTAAAAAAATTGGATTGCAAAAAATAAATGATAAAAAATATGATAATAATGCCTATAATCGTCAAAAATTTTTTCACTGCCCCACCTCCGTTTTATTCTACTGGTTCATTTAATATTACCAATACTGTTTCTAGTTTTTCAAAGTCTACTGCTGTTTCTATGTAAGCATATCGATCTGTAATATTTTTGGTATCCACAATTTGTTTAATTGTTCCTATATGAATTCCTTTTGGATAAATTCCTCCTAAGCCTGATGTTTCTACACTATCATTTTCGACTAGAGTAGCATTTGTTGGAATATAGGTTGCTTTTAAGGTTGAATTATCTTCTAATGTTCCATTGACAATAATAGTCTCTCTAGAACTATTTAAAACACTACTAACAGAAGTAGATGTATCAATAATCGTTTGTATTTTAGCCGTATTTTCTGTGGTGGATAAAACAAAACCTACTAACCCTTGGTCCTCAATTACTGTCATATTAGGTTTAATACCGTCTTTTTCCCCTGCATTGATGACAATTGTTTTTGTAAAATTATTAATATCTCTGTTAATAATATAAGCTGGTATTGTTTCATATTCTGGATATTTATCTTTTAGGTTTACATATTCTTTTAATGTTTCATTTTCCGATTTGATGATTTCTAATTCTCTTAAAGATTGTTCTAATTCACTATTTTTTTGCTTTAAGTCCTCGTTTTCTGCTCTTAGTTGATCAATATCTGTAAAAAAACTATCATTTCCTTCTATTTTATTTTTTAAATAGGTAATACCATTTTGAATTGGCATTACGATACTATTAAAAATGTTTTCTATATAAGAAATTTCTTGAATATTGGTATTTGATAAAATCACTACTAAAATTAATATGATAATTGTAATGATAATTCCAATGACACCTGTTTTTTTATTTTTGTACATTATCTTCTCCTTCTTGAATTTGTTAAAACTGCTCTTAATTTTTCTAAATCTTCTAATGTTTTTTCTGCACCTTTTGCTACACATTCTAGTGGATTTTCTGCAATATAAACTGGCATTTCTGTTTTTTCTGCTAATAACTTATCTAAATTATGAATTAACGCACCTCCACCAGCTAATACAATTCCTCTTTCCATAATATCTGATGCTAATTCTGGAGGTGTTTTTTCTAGAGTTTGTTTTACGACATCTACAATTTTATCAATTGATTCTTGCATTGCTTCTTGTACTTGTGATGAAGTAATAACTAAAGTTTCTGGAAGTCCTGTTACTAAGTCCCTTCCTCTAATTTGCATACTTTCTTCTGCCATGAGTGGTTTGGCACATCCTATTGCAATTTTTACTTGTTCTGCTGTTGTTTCTCCAATTGCTAAATTCATTTCTCTTTTTACATAATTGATAATATCTTGATTTAGTTCATCTCCTGCAATTCGTAAGGAATTACTAATAACAATTCCTCCTAGTGAAATAACAGCAACTTCTGTTGTTCCACCTCCAATGTCTACAATAATGTTTCCACTTGGTTCTGAAACATCTAAATTTGCTCCAATTGCCGCTGCCATTGGTTCTTCTATTAAATATACTTCTTTTGCACCTGCTTGTAGAACAGATTCTTCTACCGCTCTTTCTTCTACTTCTGTAATACCTGATGGAACACCTACTACTACTCTTGGTCTTGCTACATTATATCTTCTACATACTCTTTGTAACATATTTTTTAACATTAATTGTGTAGCTGTAAAATCTGCAATGACCCCATCTTGCATTGGTCTAATTGCAATAATACTACTTGGAGTTCTGCCAAGCATTTCTTTTGCTTCATTGCCTGTAGCTAATATAGTAGAGGTTGCCTTATCTATAGCTACCACAGATGGCTCATTTAATACAATCCCCTTTCCTTTTAATGTAACAATAATATTGGCTGTTCCTAAATCTACTCCTATGTCTTTTGAACTCCAATGAAATAAACTCATATTAATTCATTCTTCCTTTCTTCCATAAATATGCTTTGATACTAGTATATTGATGATATCCTATTACAATATGATCTAGTAATTCTACACCAAGTAATTTAGATGCTTGGTCCATTCTGACGGTAAATTCACAATCTTGCTTACTTGGAGTGGCATCACCACTAGGGTGATTATGTATTAAGATAATTTTAGGAGCACCTATTTTGATTGCTTCCA
>CALXQF010000005.1 GCA_944390505.1 uncultured Clostridia bacterium
TGGTGACCCCTACGGGAATCGAACCCATGATTCAGCCTTGAGAGGGCTGCGTCTTAACCGCTTGACCAAGGGGCCAAGTTAATACCTTATTACTATACCACATATTAGGTAGTTTCGTCAATGTTTTTTATTTTGATAAGTCTATATTTTTCATTTCTACAATACTATTTAAAATTTTTTCTAGCCTTTTTTCTTGTCCTGTCAAATATAAATAGCCAATCAATGCTTCAAAAGCTGTAGCATACATATAATCTTGTATACTTGCATTTTTAGCGATATGATGAGTTTGTGTATTTCTACCTCTACGAACAATTTCTTTTTCTTCTTCTGTTAAGTCTGTTTCTAGTCTTTTTAAAATCTCGGCTTGTGCATGTGCTTTTACATACCCGATTGCTTCGGCATGTAATTTATGTGGTTTTACATTCGTTTTGTGAACTAAATAAGTACGAATGTATAGTTCATATACGCCATCTCCAATATATGCCCATGTTAAAGGAGACATTTGATTCACTTCTTGTATTGTTTTATTACAGTGAAATAATTTTTCCATCTATTTTTCCTCTATCCTTCTTTGTCATTTTTATTTTCCACTTTTTTCATTGTTTCTTTTTTATTCTTCTATCTTTTCTAATGTGATTTTTCCTAGTTTGCCACTTCTAAAATCGTCTAATATAATGGTAGCTACTCTTTCATAATTAATTTCTCCTCCAGAAATGAGGGTTCCTCTTTTTTTACCAATTAACTCCATTACCTCTAATATCTTTTCATTTTCTGTTGTCTCTCTGCTTGAAAAAATATGATTCAAATTTTCTTCTTGTAATTGATATCTTTGTATGAGGTTAGCTTTATAATCCTTTACAAGTAGTTGTAAAAACTGATAACCTATTTCTGTTATTTCTAAAATATCATCTTTAATAGTTCCTGTATAGGCTAAATACATGGCATTTTTTTCATTTAATTTTGGCCATAATACGCCTGGTGTATCTAATAATTCAATTTTATTACCTATCTTTGTCCACTGTTTTTGTCTGGTTACTCCTGGTTTATTTCCTACTTGTGCAATATTTTTCTTAACTAGTCGATTGATTAGTGAGGATTTTCCCACATTTGGAATTCCTAGTATCATTACTCTAATGGATTTTCCTATTCTCCCTTTACTGTCATAATTGGTACTATCATAAATTGATTCTATTGTATGTATTACTTCTGGTATTCCCTTGCCTGTTACTGAATCAACTAATACTGCTGGTATTTGTTGTTTTTGAAAATATTGTATCCATTTTGTATTTTCTGTTTGATTAGATAAATCTGATTTATTTAAAATAATTAATCTTTTTTTATTTTGAATGATTTTCCCAATATCTGGGTTTTGACTAGAAATTGGTATTCTAGCATCTAATACTTCTACTACTAGGTCTATTAGTTTTAAATCTTCTATAATTTGTTTTTTGGTTTTTGCCATATGCCCGAGGATACCAGTTAATGTTTGTATTATTATTCATTGTTTGCCCCCTTTTTTATTCTTTCGAGTAAAAATATATCTAAAAGAAGCTGAATTTCTCATCAGCCTCTTTTTTTCTTTTATAAAGTTCTATATTGATTTTTATCTGCTCTTTCATCTAACTTTCTATCATATTGCTCATTTTTATAAAACCAATCTGTTTGTTTGTCTACCGGATGTGCTTTTCTATTTTTATCTAATAACACATCAAAGAAAGCTGCAAGTGGAATTGCTACCCCTACTAATGCTACTAATAAGGATACATAGTCATTTAAGGTTTGGGTTCCTTCTATTATAAGCATAATATTTTGATATAAATAATATCCATAATATAAGCAATGTGCTATTAAATAAATAGTAACCGGTAATAATTTTCGTTTTGCAATAAAACAAATACAAATGAAAGTTAAAAATAATAATACAATTTCCATGGTAAGGTCAATAGGTTCTGCTACAAACTCTATTCCCATAGAATAGAGAACAGTAGTTACCACTCTAAAACCCCAAAACATAAATGCAAATATGGCAATTAGCCAACTAGATAAGTTTTTCATTGATTCCTCCAATAATTCAATTAACTAAACTTTATTTGTTAATTCATTAAATTAAAAAAATATACTTTTCATTTTTAATAAAAACAATATATTAGTCTACAAAATTAAACTCATCTTCAAATTTTTCTTTAAAGATTTCAAATACTTTATTCAAAACTTCTTCGTCTTCTACACTTACATAAGATTCTTCGTCCTCTGACTCTGTATCTTCTAATTTTAGAATTACTACTTCTCCTGGTTCTTCACTTTCTTCATCTTCTACTGGTAAAAGTACAACATATTCTTCTCCTTCATATTCAATTAAATCTAAGAATTCAAAGTCTACTGCATTACCATTTTCATCATTAAGAGTTAATATATTATCTAACTCATCCCCCTCATTTAAATTTTCTGGGCTATTATCAAAATCTTCACTCATTTTTATTTCTCCTTTCGTTTTATCTATTTATAAAATTGTATTTCTACAATGTTAATATCTTTTTAACTTGTTTTTAGAAATGATATTTTATTAATATCATTATTTAGTATTCCATATTTTTGTTAATCTATACTTTCATTTTTTTGTTTATTGACATATGTTTCCAATATATACACTGCTGCTAATGTATCCACAATTTCTTTCTTTTTATTTTTATGAATGTTTAAATAGTTCATTGTTCTTTGTGCTTCTACTGTTGTTAGTCTTTCATCAATTGTTTCAATTTTTATTTTTGGAAACTTACATTTTAATTTATGAATGAATTTCTCTGTTATCTCTACTCTTTCTGCTTTGCTACCATCCATATTAATCGGTAATCCAACTACTAATACATCAACTTCATGCTCTTGCAAAAGTTCTTCTAGTCTTTTTAAAACTAATTTATCATTTCCATGGTGATGTACTGTTTCTAGCCCCTGCACTGTAATTCCTAATTTATCAGTAATAGCTAGTCCAACTCTACTATCACCATAATCAATTCCTATTTTTTGCATGTATTAATCATCCAATCCAATATAGTTTTTTACCATTTTTTCTAGTAATTCATCTCTTTCTACTTGTCTAATTAAATTTCTAGCATCATTATGACTTGTAATATAAGTTGGATCACCAGATAAAATATATCCAACAATTTGATTAATTGGATTATATCCTTTTTCCTCTAATGCACGATATACCTCACGTAATATTTCTCTTGCTTTAATATTTTTATCCTTTTCTACTTTAAAGCTAACAGTTTCATCAGATATCATTATCAATCCCTCCTATAAATAACTAATGGTATGTTCTCCTTTTGGAGCATTATCTAGATATTCTTCTAATTTTTTAGTAAGTCCTTCTAAAGCAGTACCTTTGTAATAAGTAGATAAAACAATGTTAATTTCTGGTTTTGCATTTTCTGTTACTTCTGTTTCTGCTGTAGTTTCTTCTGTTTCATTTACATCTATTGGTTCTACTTCTATTGCCTCTACTTTTGATTGTATATCTTTCATAAAAGATACCACTGCATCTAAATCAATTCCAGAAAATGCAATTGCAAATTTTGGTCCCATATACCTTACAAAAATATATTCCTCTGATAAGTTTTGTTTTACCATTTGACTGACTTGTGTTACAATTTCATTTCCTGTTTCTCTACTAAATTCTTCATTAATTTGTACCAAGTTCACAATTTTAAATAAACATATGGTAGATGTGGTATATTTCTCTATTATTTTTCTACCTTCTCCATATAAATATTCAGCTGATTTTAAGCTGCTAAACTGATCATCTCTTACAATATTTTCTAATACTTGTTGATTTTCTACTGTTTTTAATACAGAAACAATATTATTTTTGATTACCTCCAAAATAGTAGTATCTATTTTATCAAATTCATGTGGCTGGCTGCCTTCAATAATCCAATATCCTATATAAACATTATCTACATAAAGAGGATAGAATAATGCAGATTTAGCTCTTCCGAATTCCATTTTTTGATAAGGAAGTCTTTCTCCTTCCTTTTCAATGGTAATGTATTTTGGTGTTGCTGTTTTGATACTGTCTTTGAAAACATCTTCGTTTTGCAAATTTCTTAGTGTATCCCAATGTTTTTCCTCTACATTAGAAGCTTTTACAACATAATCTGTTCCATTATAAATAACAATAGTAGAATATTTAATTTGATATCTTTCAATTAAAATATCATTGATTTTCTTTATTTTTTCATCAACAGAGGTAACCTCACTAATTGTATTCATAAAATCTTGTAATACATTTAGACTTGCTATTTTTTGGTTTAAATTATTAAAATTTTGTATTTTTTTATGGATTGACATATTATATACCATTAATAATACGATAATAAGTACTAATAGTATAATTACCCCGAGTATCAAAAAATCACCTCTTTTTTTGCAATGTTTAGTAGCTGTTTTTCATTTTATTTAAAGTATCATTCATATTACTTGAAAATCTATTATTAGCTTGATAATTATTATAGTTATAATTAAAGTTATTTCTTCCTCCTCCAATTAAAGGGTAAACCATTCCTGCTAATTGTGTTAATGCTGCCATAAAGTTTTTAGAATATCCATTTAAAGTAATCTTACAATTTACTAATCCTTCTAAATATTTGGAGTAGGTTTGTTCTTCAAAAGGAATACTGCAATAAGGAACTGTATCTTTATTAAATAGTTCTGTCATAAATGACATTGCAGGGTCATTGTAAAAAGCCATTCCACCAATAATAGTTCTATCTGTAATACTTCTTAGTTTAACTACTTTATTTAGCACAATCCTAATTTTTTCTGGATTTAGTACATTTCTTGCTTTTAAATTTCTTAAAAATGCGGTTAATGGTTGAATTGTTAAAACATCTAATGATTGTACAAGATATAGTTCTTGAGATTCTTTAAAATAACCATAATTTGTTTCAAAATCACAATCCAATAATATTAATGAATAATTTTGAATTAATGTTTGTAAAATATTAGCATAATCATTAATATCATTGTTTTCACCTGGAACTGTTGTATATACTGTTAAATTTTTATTTACTTGAATTCCTTGTACATTTCCTCTTCTCAAGTTTTCAATGCACCCATAGGCTTTTTTTCTTAGTTCTTCTTCATTTTCTGTATAAATATAATATGCATTTCTATTTTGTGTTAAATCTAAAATAGCTGTATTAATTCCTTTTTGAGAAATCATTTCTGCTAAATTATTTACTAAAAATGAGGTACCATTTTTAGAAGTTCCAACAAATGCTACTACCTTCTTATCTTTTGTTAGTAGTCCACTCAAGTCCACATTAGATAACTTATATTTTTCTGTATTTTCTAAGCTTCTTGTTTCTGGCATTTGATAAGACGGTGTTATATTATTTTGTAATAAACCTGTATCATTTTGAAAAGGAAGTGGTGGTTGGCTTGAATTAGAAGTTATGTTTGTACTTTGATTTCCTAATGTGTTTGTTGCCTCAGCAACAGAATTTTCATCTAAAAATAGAGATTCATCATCTAGTCCTGGTAATATCATATCATTTTGAGGAGCTACTACTTGACTTGGTTGTGTATCTTCTTCTCCCAATTCAAATAAATTAACAGGAGTGGTAGGTGTTTGAGTACTAGAAACATTATTTATTGTTTCTGTTTTTGGTTCCTCTGCTGTCATGTCTTCTACTTGAACTTTTCTTGGTCTTCCTCTACCTTTTTTTACTTTTGGTACTTCTTCCGTTGGTACTTGAACTTTTCTTGGTCTACCCCTTCTTTTTGGTTGTACTGTTTCTGTTTCTTCTAACACTGCCATATTTTCTTCAGGCTCATTTTCTATGATTGGTTGTGTTGGAATTTGTTCTAAAATATCATCTAATTCTTCGGTTGATTGTACTGGTTGCTGTGGCAAATTGATTGGCTGTACAGGTTGTGTTTGCTGTACTGGCTGTACTTGTTGCATTGTTTGTGCACTTTGTCCCATCTTTTTTATGTTTGCCGTATTAATAGCAGATGGTATGACAACCGGTTCTGTGATTCTATTTTTGCTTAAATTATTTTCTATCAAATCTAATTTTACAGGTTCCTTTTTAGGCTCTTTGTTTGTTTCTTTCTTTGGTTTTTCTACTTTTGTATTATTTTTAGCATAATTATTATAAGTATTGTCTGTCTTTTCGGGTGCTTTTACTGCTCCAAAAGAAATAGCCTCTTGGTATTTTAAGCTATTTGCTTCTAAAACTGCTTTTACATTTAAAGGCAAAAATTTAGCAATTAGTCTTAATTGTGCATCTGTATATTGGCTAGCAATATGGTCAAAACTTTCTACATATTTTTGCTCATTTCCGCCTATTTTTTTATAATAATTTAAAATGTTCTGAATCTCTTCTTCAGTAACATCTCCTTCATTTTCTACTTTGTAATCCACATCATCAGAATCAATTCTATAATATACTTTTGCTTCTTTTTTTGTACGTGGTCTATTTAATAGCTCACATACATTTGTAATGCTTCTATCTTTTTCTAATAGAGCATTATAAATACCAATTCCAAATAATTTTACTAATAATGGCTCTGATTTTGTTCTTCTATCTGTGCATATTAGTATAATTGGAATATCATTTCCTGATTCATTAGTTGCTTCATCACTAATATTATCTAATTTATCAAAAATAAATTTATCAATAGTATCATAGTTATTGTTTGAAAATGGTTGTAAATCTTCACTAATAATAATTCTATCATAAGTTTTATCTCTTTGTAATTCTTTAATAATTGCATTAAAATAATAGACATTTTTAGCTGAGATAATTTCTTTATATTCTTGTTGGTATTTTTTAATAATCGACTCAGAAATGTTTTCATTATTAACTGCAAATAAAACTTTCATTTGTTTTTAACCCCTCCAACCTCTTACAACGATTGCAAAAATTAATGGTAGTACTTGGCAAATAACCATTACTGTAATAATAGCTACTAATACGCCAAAACCTTTATCTTGTACATCTAATTTTCTAATTCCTATTACATAACGGTAAATTGCTGCAATAACAATTCCTATAAATCCAAAAGGAATACTATATATTCTAACAATATTTAAAAGGTAGGCAGCTAATCCATAAGTATCATTACCATAAGCTACTTGGTAATCTTCTAAGCTACTTAATGCTTTATCCTTCAATTCTACCAAATTATTTGTTGCTGGTTCAGTTGTAATAACATTTTCTTGTGCATTGGTTGCATATACGCAAACTGTTCCAAATAAAATTAAAAATATAAATAAAATTGCAACTACTTTTTTCATGAATAAAATTGCCCCTTCCATTATTTCCTTTAACTTCTATTTTTTTCACTTCTTATATCATACAATAAAGTATAGAAAATAGCAAGAAAAAATTATAAATTATTGTATAAATACTCCATCCAATAATAAACTCCATTTGCCCAATTTTTATCTGTTGCATATCTTTGATTAACTGCGGTTAATGTATTCCC
Organism: uncultured Clostridia bacterium; assembly: GCA_944390505.1. Classification (GTDB taxonomy): domain Bacteria; phylum Bacillota; class Clostridia; order TANB77; family CAG-508; genus CAG-273. The sequence goes on from CALXQF010000005.1 coordinate 7,498, forward strand.
ATTATAGTAACAACCATCTGCTACATTTCCATCATATATTTTTGTGCCTTCTGGATTTAAATAATATTTAACAAACACTCTTGCTAGCAAATCGATTCCTTCAGAATAATCTGAAAATTCATAAGCACTATCATACGGATTTCTATCATAAGCACCATATCCAAATAAGTTATTTTTATCTGTTGCTATACTAGAGCCTCCCCATCCGCTTTCGTGTATTGCTACTGCTGCTAAAAATACACCATTTACATTATATTGTTTTTCTGCATAATAGAAATATTGTGCATTATTTGCAAATATATTTTTCGTATCCCTTTCTTCATTTTCAAATATTTTTTTAAACTGTTCTAGTGACAAACCACTAGGCTTATTTAGTGCCATATTAAAGCTTAATTGATTTAATAATTCTTGCTTTGTATATTGACTTGAAGAAGCAGTATCTTGTTCTTCTAAATTTGCTTTTGGATCTAAATAAGTAAAACAGTCTGCTTTTGCCCAACCTGTATATGTTTGGTATTTTATTTGATACCATTCTTCTTTCATTTGTAGCAGTTTTACTTCACTATCTTGATAAACCGTAATTATTTTTTCAGAAGATTCATCTGGATTGACTCTTACTGCTAGAAAGTTAGCAGTCACATATAAAGTATCTCCTACTTTTATTTCATAATCACTAGAATAATTGCCTGTTCCAACTTGCACCATTTTATTCACAGCTGCTTTTGTTACTTGATTGCCTATTTGTTCTTCTTTAATGCATTCATCTCCTTGATAAGTCTTTTTCATAATAACTTGTTGTTTTCCTTCTATTCCTTCTTGTAATACTTGTATCATTCCCTTTGGTAAGTTGGGATTATTCGTATATTTTGTAATATATTCTAAGTCTACTTCTTCTGTTATGATTTCCTCTCTTATTGGCTGATTTGTCTGATTTGAGATTACTTCTTCCATATTAATATTGATATTGTTAATAATTTCATACTGTACTGCTTCTGTATCTGTTGAAGCATAGGATACTTCCTGTTTGATAAAAAGCAAATAAGCTAAATAAAGAATTGTTATAATAGCTAATATTACAACAATTGCAATTATTTTATTTATAGCATTGTTTGTTTTGTTTTTCATTTGTAATCACCTGATTTTATTGTAATATTTGTGGCGTTTTTTGTCAATTATCTAGGTCCATTTTTTATTAGTATTATTTGGTTATATTTCTGTTAGATTTTTTAGAAAATTAGTTTTATTACACTTTTTCTATTTTTCATTGTTAAGTAATATTAAAATATGCTTTCAACAATTAAAAAGCAGCTTCTTTTTCAAGAATACTGCTTTTTTTATATTTCTATTATTTTCCTGTAAATTCTTGTATATAAGAATATTCTCCAGCTACTAGTCTACCATTTACATATTTATATGCTCTTACTCTTGCTGTATAATTATATTTTTTGTCTGTTAGTCCTGAAATTACTCTGCTAGTTGAATATTCTGTCATTTTTACACTTCCACCAATACCTGGCACTGTAAAGTCAATTTCATATTTCACAGCTCCGCTTACTGGTGTCCAACTTAAGTATACTGTATCTCCCACAACATTTGCTCTTAGTCCTGTAACTCTAGGTACCGATGAATTTCCTTCGGTAGTACTTCTTCTTTCTGTTTTAAATGCTACTGATGTAGATTCTTTACCATAGACTTGTTTTCCATTTACCCATTTATAGGCAACTACTTTTACTCTATAGTTTGTATTATAATCTAATAAACTACTGTATAAAATAGTATGATTATCTAGTAAATCCACTACTTTTCTATATGCTCCACCATCTTCTGACAAATATACCTCATAAGCATATGCACCTTCTACTGGCCACCAAGTTAAATATGCTTCATTTCTGTTTTGTACCTCTGCATTTAAATGAGTTACTTGACCAATATTAGCTGTTTCTTTTTCATCAGTGGTAAACTTCTCAACTGAAGATGCCGGACCTTCTACTTCTCCTTTATTAGTATTTCTGTATGCATAGATTTTCACTCTGTAAGTAGTATCATATTCTAAACCTGTTATAGTAGTACTTCTTGCACTAGTTGTTTTTTCATAACGATAGCTTCCATTATTTTTAGATAGATAAATGTTATATCCATCTGCATTGGAAACTCTATCCCAACTTAAATCCACTTCATTACCATATACTTCAGATTCTACTCCAGTTACTTTTGCTAATGTAATTTCTTCTTCATCAGTAGTAAATCTACGTTCATCTGAATATTCTCCATATTGTTTGTTTCCGTTTTCCTGGATATATGGCATAATTTTCACACGATAAGTAGTATCATAATCTAAGTTAGATATTGTTGCACTGGTACTAGTTGTATCTTTTTTATGCTGATAAGAACCATTTTCTCTTTTTAGCCAAATTTCATAACCATCTGCATTTGGTACTCTTGACCAATCGATATAAGCTTTATTTCCATCTACTTCTACATCAAAATTTTCTACTGGATCTAGTTCTACTTCTTGTTCTTCGATAGAAAAGCTTCTATAAGATGATTCTTCTCCGTAAATAGTTCCATTATTTCCTTCTCTATAAGCAATAATTTTTACACGGTAATTAGCACCATAATCTAAATTCTTTAAAGTAGCATAAGTTTTGGTAAGACTATCTTTATACTGATAATTACCATTTCCTTTTGCTAGCCAAATTTCATAGCCATCTGCATCTGTTGCTTCTGACCAACTGATATCTACTTGGTTTTTGTAAATATCATCAATGGTTAATCCAGTTACTCTTCCTGGCTTTGTTTCTTCTATATCTGGATTTTCATCATCATAAGTATCGTCATCAATATAAAGTTTTCTAGTATCAGAATAATCTCCATAGTTTAAAGTTCCTGTACTTAATGTTTCATAAGCTCTTACTTTAAACTGATAAGTTTGTTTATTTTGAAAACCTTGAATGATACAAGTAGTTGTATTAACTGTACCTACGTTCATAAAACCAAAATTTGGAATATTAACAAATACTTGATATCCATCTGCTTCTGGTACACTAGACCAATTTAATGTAACATTTCCTCCATTTTGGCTTACAGATAAAGTAGAAACTTTCTTTAAAGTTGTTTTTGCTGTAGTATTTACTTTTGTTTCACTTGAGAAACTTCCTGTAATTTTGCTTCCATTTTTCATTTGATAAGCTCTTACTTTTGCTTTATAATCTTCATTTTCTTGAAATCCTATAATACCAACTGTAGTGCCTGACACTGATCCAATATACTCATACCCTCTATTAGAAGTATTAATATAAATGTCATAACCATCTGCATTGGCAACAGAATTCCAACCTAAATAAACTGTATTGCCTTGCATTTCTGATGTTAGTCCATAAACTCTTCCTATAGTTGCTGCCTGTATTGGTGTCGTCATCATTGGTAACATGACTAATATTAGTGTAATAATGATTGCGAAAATTCTTTTCATTTTCGTCATAATAACACTCCCTTTCCGACAAAATTATATCATTTTTTATGTTTACTGTCAACCAAATTTTGGGATTGCATCACAATTTTGGAAATGTAATTATATTTAGTTATTTACTCCACAATTACATTTTCCAATCCGGTTTCTTCCTCATCTCGTATAATGACAATATTTTTGCTCTCTTCTATTGCCTGTATTCTACCTTCATAATAAAACATTTCTGCTACTAATGCTGCTATGAAAATAATACATATTACTACAATTGTAATAATAAAAGTTTTCTTTTCTACCATTTTATTGACTCCTTTCAATCAACTTCAATTAGTTCCGCATTTTCTTTTCCTATTAAGTCTTGAAACTGTGTTAATATCTCTGGTGTCATATAAATTCCACCTGCTTTGTCTACTTTTTCTCCATTTTTGATTTGCATTGGTATATTGTTTTTATCTCCTTGGAAGAAGTGAATTGCTCCTTTTAATTGTATTTTCTTTTGTTCATCCAAATTCGTAATATTTAATTCAAAAACTTTTTTCTTTTGTTCTACAAATTCTTGAATGGTTCTTGCTACAATTGTTGGAGCTTCATCTTCTCTAATACTTAGCCTTCCTTCTATAATAACAATATTATCTACCATTAACAAACTAGAAAATTGTCTGTAGCAGCTATCAAATACAAGAATTTCTGTAGGTCCATATAAATCTTCCACCGTAACAAATGCCATTATGGTATTATTTTTGGTATATTTCTTTTTCACAGATGTAATAATTCCTGCATAAGTAACTGATTGACCATCTTCATACTCTAACTGTTTTGGTGCATTATTGACCTCTTCTGTTTCATCTATTTGATTTAATTCACGTAACTTTGCTGTATTAATATTCGCTCTTGCTTCTATTTGTGCTCTCATATGCTCTAATGGGTGTCCAGAAATATAGAGTCCAATCATCTCTTTTTCCATAGATAATAGCTCTTTTTTGTTGTATTCTGGTAATACTGTATAATGATATTTCATTTCTTGCAATTCTTCTTTTTGAGTTCCTCCTGCTAAATCAAACATAGATACTTGTCCATCAAAACTTTTCTTACCACTATCTGCAATGGTATCAATAATTCCTTCAAAAGAAGCCATTAATGTTTTTCTAGTCTGGCCTAATGCGTCAAAAGCGCCTGCTTTAATCAAACTTTCTACACATTTTTTATTAACATTTGAATTTTTGATTCTTTCGCAAAAGTCACTAAAATCTTTGAAATTTCCATTTTTGTTTCTATCAGCTACAATTTCATCTACTGCTGCTGTTCCTACATTTTTAATACTTCCCATTCCAAAGCGAATTTGATTTTTGTCCACCGTAAATCTAGTATCGCTTTTATTAATATCTGGTTTTAATATTTCAATTCCTAATCTTTTACATTCTTCAATATATCCTGGCACTTTATCTAAATTGCCCAAAAAACTATTGAGCATTGCTGCCATAAATTCTGCTGGGTAATATGCTTTTAAATAAGCTGTTCGATAAGAAACTACTGCATAAGCTGCTGCATGGGACTTATTAAATGCATATTTTGCAAATTCTGCCATTTCATCAAAGATTTTATTGGCAGATACTTCGTCAATCCCATTTCTAACACAACCTGGTACTACTACATTTCCATTTTCATCTACTTGACCATGAATAAAAATTTCTCTTTCTTTTGCCATCACATCTAGCTTTTTCTTACCCATGGCACGTCTTACTAAATCTGCTCTACCTAATGAGTAACCAGCTAAATCTCTTACAATTTGCATAACTTGTTCTTGGTATACCATACAACCATAAGTTACTTGCAAAATTGGTTTTAAGGCAGGGTGTGTGTATACCGCATGTTCTGGGTCTTTTTTATTAGCAATATATCTTGGAATTTGATCCATTGGGCCTGGACGATATAAAGAAACACCTGCGATAATATCTTCTAAACAGTCTGGCTTTAATTCCTTCATAAAGTTGGTCATCCCTTGGCTTTCAAATTGAAAAATACCAACAGACTCTCCATTTTGCCATAATTTATATACTTTAGGATCATTCATTTTCTCATCAAACTTGACATCAATCCCCTGATTTTTCTTTACTAAATCAATCGTATCTTGAATTACTGTTAAAGTACGAAGACCTAAAAAGTCCATTTTCAAAAGCCCTAGTTCTTCTAAGGTTGTCATAATATATTGAGTAGATATTGCACCATCTCGTACATAAAGCGGTACATAATTCACAACTGGTTCTTTGGTGATAACAATACCACATGCATGTGTAGAAGCCTGTCTTGGCATACCTTCTAATGCCATAGCAATATTTAATAAATTTTTCACTTGTTCATCATTTTCATAAAGTTCGCCAAACTCTCTATTTTGTTCTAATGCTTTTTTGATAGTAATATGTAATTCATTTGGCACCATTTTGGCTAATTTATCAGCTTCTGCATATGGCACATCTAATACCCTTGCTACATCACGAATGACCATTCTAGCAGACATCGTACCAAAAGTGATAATTTGAGAAACATGGTCTTTTCCATATTTTTCTTCTACATATTCAATTACTTTGTCTCTTTTTTCATAACAAAAATCCACATCAAAATCAGGCATACTAATTCTTTCCGGATTTAAGAAACGTTCAAAAATAAGTCCATATTGGATTGGGTCAATATCTGTAATTTCAATAGCATATGCTACAATAGAGCCTGCACCAGAACCACGTCCTGGTCCTACTGGAATGTTATGTGTTTTAGCATAATGAATATAATCCCATACAATCAAGAAATAGTCTACATACCCCATTTTATTGATTACACCTAATTCATATTGTGCTCTTTGCATAATTTCGTCTGATGGTTTTTCTCCATATCTTCGTTTTAACCCATCCATTGTCAATTTTTCTAAATAATCATAATGAGTTGCATATCCTTCTGGTACATCATAATTTGGTAAAATAGTATGACCAAATTCAAATTCCACATTGCATTTTTCTGCTATTTTCACTGTATTTTCAATAGCATCTGGCACATTTCTAAAATAATCTATCATTTCTTCTGGAGATTTGACATATAATTCATCTGTTTCAAAACGCATTCTATCTTCATCAGACATACGTTTTCCTGTTTGAATACAAAGAAGCACTTCATGGTTATAGGCATCTTCTCTTTTTAAATAATGGGCATCATTTGTAGCAACTAACGGAATATCTAATTCTCTAGAAATTTCTATTAACTTTTGGTTGGCTAATACTTGCTCTTTAATTCCATTGTGCTGAATTTCTAAATAATAGTCTTCTCTAAAAATGCCTTTAAACCAAAGAGCTACTTGTTTTGCTTTTTCCATATCATTTTCTAAAATAGCTTGATTTACTTCTCCAGCCAAACAGGCACTACAACATACCAGCCCCTCATGGTATTTTTCTAAAACTTCATGATCAATACGAGGTTTGTAGTAAAAACCTTCTGTATAACCAATGGATACTAATTTAGCCAAATTTTTATATCCTTCATTATCTTTTGCAAGTAAAATTAAATGACTATATTTTGCATCTAAATTAGGATCTTTATCAGTTCTACTGCGAGGTGCTACATAAACTTCACAACCAATAATTGGCTTTACACCATTGGCTTTACAAGCTTTGTAAAAATCAATAGCACCAAACATAGCACCATGGTCTGTAATTGCCATAGCATCCATTCCTAATTCCTTTGCCCTTACTGGTAAATCTTTAATTCTATTTGCTCCATCTAATAAACTAAATTCGCTGTGTATATGTAAGTGTACAAAATTCCCCATTCTTCTCTCCTTTATTTACAGGCGTTTCAGCCTCAAGGTGTGTCCCCTAACTGACAATTTGTCAGTGCGGGGACGTTCCTACGACTGACAAATTGTCAGTTTTGAGGAACGTCCCAAGACTGACACACACTCCCAATTAGCATTTGCTAGGCAAAGTGATACTTTACTTACTTTTTTGCTTAATGATTGCTCTAATGCTTTTTGATAAATTTCCAACTGTACTCTATATTTTTCTAATATTTTTTCTTTTGCATCTTCTGTTTTTCCTACATAATCTGTTTTATAATCCACTAATTTTAAGTTATCGTTTTGGTCAATATAATATAAGTCAATAATTCCTTGAACTAATATACTTTTTTCGGAACCTGCTAACTTTGCTTCTTGAATAATTTCTTTGGCTGGAATTGATATATAAAATGGCTGTTCTTTGTGTATTTCTTTTGCTTGTTTTAATTCTTGAAATAACTCTGATTTTGTGTATTCATATACTAAATTTGCATCAATTGCTTGTGCTTCTTTTTCTGTAATAATCTCTTTTAATACCATTTGCTCTATCATTTGCTTGATGTCTTGCAGTGTATAGTCTTTCTTTTCATCTAATTTTTGAATACATAAATGGACTAATGTTCCTTTTTTACTATTAGATATTTTTTCTTCTGGTTTCAAAAATTTTGGTATTAAATTTGCTAATTTACTTTCTGTCATTTCTTGATTAGCTACTAGCATTTCATCTGTTTTACCTTTACTCTCTATTTCAAGAAAATTAACTTGTTTTGCTTGTGTTTCTGTTTGTAACCTTGTTTCTTCTATGTCATCTATTCCATTAGTTGCAATGTCATCTGTTGTTTCTGCTTCAAGTTCTTCTATATCATTGACATCATTTTGAGTGTCAACCGCTTCTAGTTCTTCTAATTTCATTTTTTCTTGTTTGATTTTAGTAACCGATGTTTTTGTTTGTAATTTTGTATCTACCAAATATGGATACTTCCATGACAGTTTTTCTTTAAGTTCCTTTTGCATTTTTTCTTTTTCTTCTTTAGAAAAAGATTGTAACTTTTGTTGTAATTCTTGTCTAAAATTCATTTGTTCTTGTGTGTTTTGCTGTAGTTCTTTTATCAAATCTTGTTTGCGGTAAGTATGCAAAGTCATAATATCTTTTAATTCATATGAAATTCCTTTTAAAGTAATTGGTTTTTCTTGATAAAATAAATAAACATATAATAGCCAATCTAAATAAGATTTTCCCTTTTGTACCAGTCTATAATCTAATTGATATGTGTCTTTTTTATCTAAATATAATGCTAATTGTTGTTTTTTTGTTTTTAAGTCTTTTTCTAAATCTTTGCTTCTTGCTGTAATAAATAATCTTTCTTTTGCCCTTGTAAGAGCAACATATAAAATTCTTTCTTCTTCTGATAAAGTTTCTTGCTTCATTTTTAACCCAATTGCTTCCTTGGCTAAAGTAGGATATTTGATTTTTCTTTTGGCATCAATCAAATTTGGACCAAAACCAAGTTCTTGGTGTAATAGGATTACATCATTTAAATCTTGTAAATTAAATCTTTTTTGTGCATTACATAAAAATACAACTGGGAATTCTAGCCCCTTACTTTTATGAATACTCATAATACGAATCACGTCTTCGTTTTCACCTATTAATTTGGCAGATGCTAAATCTCCATTTTGCTTTTTCAATTTTTCCATAAAATGCACAAAGTGAAATAATCCTTTATAACTTGCTGTTTCATATTGTTTTGCTTTTTCAAATAAAGTTTTTAGGTTAGCTTGTCTCATTGCTCCATTTGGTAATAATCCTACATATTGATAATATCCTGTATCTAAATAAATTTGCCAAATTAATTCATCCAGTGGTAAATATTTTTCTTGTGTTTTCCATTTTTCTAACTTACTTAATAAATTTTCTATTTTTTGTTTTAATGGTGCTTCTCCAGATATTCTAGTTTTTAATAAAGCTTCATAAAAATTGCAATTTCGGTCTGTTAACCTGATAGTAATCAAATCATTGTCTGTAAAATTACCAATGGTTGAACGAAGCACTACAACAAGCGGGATTTCTTGCAAAGGATTATCCAAAATTTTTAGTACAGATAAAATTGTTTGAATCTCTACACTATCTAAGTAAGAACTAGAAGTATCACTAAATACTGGTAATTCTAAATCTGCAAGTTCTGTTTCATAAATTGGTGCTAAATTACTAGTTGCTCTTAATAAAATGACAATATCTTTTGGTTGAATCGGTCTGTATCCTTGATTTTTGCCAAATACCATATAATCACTTTGCAATAATGTTTGTATTTTTTTTGCTACAAACCTTGCCTCTAGTACCTCATCTTCTATTCGTTCTTCGTCATCATCTTCTTGGAGCATTTCCTTTGCCAAGCTTTCCATGTTGCTTTTCGCAGAAGACGACATATTACTTTCTAAAGCAAGAGTTTCATTTTTGGCTGTGATATTGCTATCATATATGCTTTTAGTATCTGTGGTTTCCTCACTCTTAAAAGCAGTAATGCTCTCATCTTCTTTTAAATCAATGATTTCCAATTGTGCAATTCCAGCATATTTTGTTTTTAATATGTTATCTTCTATTTCACTTTTTTCTTTTTGTAATTTATTTTCCGATATTTCATTTCTCTCTTTTTGTAATATGTTATGATTATTTCCCGATATCTCATTATCATTTTTCAAATCTTCTGGTTCGGGATAATTTGCTCCATAGTTTAAATATTCATTTTCATTATATAAAATATCTCCTAGTTCTTTGCTCATGATAGTTTCAAACACTAAATTGGTAATATTTAATATGTTTTCTCTACTTCTAAAGTTTTTAAATAACTGTATTTTCAAATGGTCATTTTCTGTTTTGTTTTCTTTTAACTGATATTCCTCATATTTTTGTAAAAACAAGTCTGGTCTAGCTTGTCTAAATTTGTAAATACTCTGCTTCACATCTCCTACCATAAAGATGTTATTTCCTCTTGAAATACTTGTTAAAATTGATTCTTGCACCAAATTACTGTCTTGATACTCATCAATTGCAATTTCTTCAAACTTTTCTTGATATTTTTTAGCAATAGAAGTTGGTCTTCCGTCTTCTTCTACTAGAATTTTTAAAGCAAAATGTTCTATATCATTAAAATCAATACAATTTTTTTCTTTCTTTTTTTGTGAAAAAAGTTCTGAAAATTCCAATACTAGTTCTACTAATTTTTTCAAAACTGGTTCCATTACCTGAAAATCATGTATACTATTTACAGAAGAAACAGAAATCTTTTTACTTACTTTTTCTTTGATTTTCTTTTTGATTCCATCTCTTATTTCTTTTGCTTCTTCTTTTAGGTCATTTGTCACTTTTTTATCTACTGGCCATTTTGTAAAGCAAAGGGAATTTATCTTTTGGCAAGTATTATCCCATGAAGAAATATTAGTTAAAACATCTTGTAGTTGTATTTTATCTTCTGCAATTACTTGCGTAAATTTTGCTAGTTCTATGTAATATCTCATTTTGGTTTCTATAGCTTCTAATTGCAAAACAGCCTCTTCTATTTCTTCTTTGACAGATTGTAATATAATTTTACCCCAAATCGTTTGACCAAAATCTTGAATAGTATCTTGGATTTTAAATTCTTCTAATTTAGTTTGTAGCCATTTTTTAGGGAATGGACTACTTTGAATAAAACGATAAAGTGTTAAAACTAATTCTTGAAGAGTTTCATCAGTTCTATAAGAGGTGTATATTTCTAATAACTGTAAAAAATCTGTATTACCTTCTAAATATTTCTGTTCAAATAAATCATCTAACACTTCTTGTTTTAACAAATCAATTTCCGTTGTGTCCGCAATACGAAAATTACTTGGAATGTCTAATTCGTAAAAATGATTATGAATGACATCTAAACAAAAAGAGTGTATGGTACAAATACTAGATTTGTTGAGTAATGTGATTTGTCTTTGTAAATGAACATTTTGAGGTTCTTTTTCTAATTTTTCATAAATTGCTTTTAAAATTCTTTCTCTCATTTCTGAAGCAGCTGCATTTGTAAATGTTACTACTAGCATTTTATCAATATCCATTTTTTCATCGATAATTTTATGAATAATCCTCTCTACAAGGACAGCAGTTTTACCGCTACCTGCGGCAGCGGCTACTAAAATATTACTTCCTTTTTCTTCAATTGCTTGCAACTGTTCATTTGTCCATTTTACTTCTGACATATTAAAACCTTTCAAATATCAAACTTTATATGCTTTTTAATTTATTAAAATTATGGTAAATTCTTCATTTTTATTTGTAGTTATTAATTTTTTACTTTGGTCTCTTATCTATCGAATTTTGTCACATTTTTTCAAATTTATTATATACAAAACAAACGAATTTTTCAACTTGTTTTTTTAGTAAATTTGAAATCTATTTTTTTCATTTTTTTACTAAAATATCTAGGTGTCATTTTTGAAAATTTGATTATACTAACTTTAGGAGGTAAAAAATCATGGATGAAAATATTAATTTGACAATTTTAAATGAAATTGCAAAAGCTACTAGAATGGGACTTTCTAATATTATTTTTGTTTCTGATAAAGTTGGTGAAGAATCTATGAAAGAACTCTTAAGTACTCAATATGCAGAATATGGAAAAATTTTAGATAAAGTAAATACCCAATTTGAAAAATATGGTGAAATTCCAGATGATGAACCTATAGGTGCTAAAATGATGAGCTGGACAGGAGTTCAAATGAATACTTTAACGGATAAAAGTAATTCTCATATTGCCGAGTTAATGTCTCAAGGTAATTTAATGGGTATGATAGAAGCTCAAAAATTATTAAATCATAGTCCCGAAATGGAACCAGAAATTAAAAATATTTTAAACGAATTTATTCAAATGCAGCATAATAATATTGAACAATTAAAACAATATTTATAAAATTTGTCAGTTTTGGGACGTTCCTAGAAACTGACAAAATGTCAGTAATAGGTCTGTCCCAGGACTGACAAAATGTCAGTAATAGGTCTGTCCCAGGACTGACAAAATGTCAGTTTAAGGTACGTCCCAAAACTGACAAAATTGACATGTATTTTATTTTTCTTTTAAATATAGCTCTGGGTCTTGTTGTTCATTGTCTTTTAATAACTCAAAGTGAAGGTGTGGTTCATCAGCAATTTCAAATGCGGCGGTATTTCCTACAGTTCCAATGCTTTGACCTTGTTCCACTTCTTCTCCTTCTACTACAAATTCAGTAGATAAAAGGTTAGAATATACTGTTTTGTATCCATTTACATGTTCGATAATAATTGTTAAACCATAACGTGGATCATTTTTGATAGAAGTTACTCTTCCATCTGCTGATGCTTTTACAACTGTAGTTTTATCTGCCACAATATCAATTCCATTATGGGTTGCCCAAACATCTAATGTGCTAGAATATACTAAATTGTTGTTAGCAAATTCTCTCATAATGTCTCCTTCTACTGGTTTGATAAATTCTGGATCTGGCACTTTTTCTTCTTTTTTTTCATCTGTTTTTTCTGTACTTTCTTCATTTTTTGTATTATTTTCTTCTTTATTCACATTACTTGTATTAACTGCTATTTTTTGTGTATTTTCTTCATTATTTGTCTGGCTTGATGTCTTGCTTGTTGTATTGGTACTTTCAATGTTGGTTGTATTTTCCATTGTATTTTGTACTTCATTCACTGTTTTTCCATAAGAAGTACTCGTCTCTTCCACAGCTGTTATATTTCCTATGGAGTTAGTATTTAACTTACTTAATTGCGTATCATTTTCTAAACTATTTTGATAAATTAAAAAAGTAACAACAAAGGCAATTACAGCTAAAGCTAGAATACTCCCTACGATATATAACATTTTTTTACCATCTAAACCTTCCTCTAATGGTCTTCTTCTATTTTCTCTTCTCATAAAATTTCCTCCTTCTTGACAATGCTTTTTCATCAATGATGTCGCACTATCATTTTTCTTTAGTATCATTATTTACAACTTTGAGAAAATTATACAAAAAATGTTAAATATCTTTTATTTCTACATCTGTATAAAAATGATGAATAATTTCTTTATATGTTTTACCTTGTTTTGCTAGACTATCTGCACCTGTTTGACTCATTCCAACACCATGGCCATAACCAATTACATCAAAAATAATATCATTATCTTCTATTGTAATCGTAAAATTAGCAGAACGAAGACCAAATAAATTTCTCATTTCTACACCAGATAACTTTAGATTTCCCACTTGAATCGTTTTTACTCTGTTTCCCTCTGTATATTCTTTTACTTTAATGCAATCCTTTTCATCAAAATCAATTTTAAAATCACCGTGTTCTTTTTTGATTGTTTCTTCAAATTCTTTTTTAGTTATTGTTACTTCTGATTCATATTGGCTATAAGCATCTTCTCCTGCCGTTTCTACAGATTGTAAATATGGATAGCCACTTCCTCCCCATACATTAATTGGTGCTTCTGTTGCTCCTCCACTATTTGAATGAAAAAATGCATTAATTGGTTTTCCTTCATATGTAATCATTTTTCCTTGCGTTTCATTGACTGCTTTGACAATTTTATTCCAATATTCTTCTTGTTTTTCTTCATTCCATCTTGCTAGTCTGTCTTCTTTCGAAATCCAAGCTTGGCAACAAGTAGAATCATCACAAATATTGGCTTCTCCATGTTTTTTGTCATTTTGTATAATTTTATATAAAGTATAAGTTCTAGCAACAACTGCTTGTGCTTTTAAAGCTTCTTCTTCAAAGCTTGCTGGCATTTCACTACTAACCACTCCATATAAATATTCATCTAATGGGAGTTCTTCTATTTTGTTGGTATCTTTGTGTAATAATTTCACCGTATTATACTCGCTATAATCATAAGTGGACTCTATGATTTGGTTTTCTGCATTACTGTTGCTACTTTCTTTGCCCTGTTGTTCTTGGAAAGATTGAGTAAAAAGAATAGGTATTCCAAAGCAAACTACAAAAAAAATAGAAATATACATTAAATATTTTTTCACATTGTCTCCTTTTTATTAAAGGAAATGGGACTGTTGGGGACAGACATGTTTGGTCCCATTTGGACTTTTTTAAATGATTTCATTATTTTTGGACCAAACATGTCTGTCCCCAACAGTCCCATTTCCCTTTCATTTTTCCTATATTGCTAATTTTACTTTCATATGTTCTAATGCTCTTTTTTCAATTCTAGAAATTTGAACCTGCGTTGTTCCAAGAATATGGGCTATTTCTGTTTGTGTTTTTCCTCTATAATAACGCAATAGAATTACTTGTCTTTCTTGGTCTTTTAACCCTTGTATTAACTCTTTCATACATAGTTGGTTAGTAATCACAGCCTCTTCATCTACTCCATTACTCATTTTATCTAATAAAGTAAAACCTTCTTTATTTTCTTTATATAGTTCTTCATCAATAGAATGGACTGGCTCACAAGACTCTAAAGCTAAAGCCAATTCTTCTTTTGAAGTTTCTAAAATTTCTGCCATTTCTTCTATTTTGATTTCTTTTCCATAACGATTAAAATATTCCTTTCTTAATTCCATTGCTTTTACTGCAATTGTCCTTAAACTCCTACTTACTTTCATTGGTCCATCATCTCTAATATACCTTTTAATTTCTCCTAGAATATAGGGAACTGCATAAGTAGAAAGCCTCACATCAAAGCTACAGTCAAAACGTTTAATGCATTTAATAAATCCCATTACTCCTACTTGGTATAGATCTTCTATTTCATAACCTCTATCTTGAAAACGTTTTACAATACTCCATATCAGTCTTTTGTTGTTCTCAATTAAGTATTCCATTTTTTCTTTATCGCCATTTTGTGCTGCTTCAATATCTTCTTGCTTGTTTTCATATTCTTCTGTCATTCTATACCTCCTAATTTATGAATTCATTAGGGTATTTTCTTGTGTTAATTCTGTTTCTTCTAATTCTTCTCCTTCTTCATTTTCCACTTCTTTTTTTATTTTCTTTCTCATTGTTACTTTGGTACCTATTTCTACCACTGATTGAATTTCTACTTCGTCCATAAAGCTTTCCATAATGGTAAAGCCCATACCAGACCTTTCTAAATTTCCTTTAGTGGTATAAAGTGGTTTTCTTGCAAGTTCTACGTCTTCTATTCCCTTGCCATTATCAGATACTTCTATTTCAACTACATTATCTAATAATGTAGCTTTTAATTTTACAATTCCTTCTGTGTTTTCATACCCATGAATAATAGAATTTGTTACTGCTTCTGAAACAGCAGTTTTGATGTCTGCTAATTCTTCTATGGTTGGGTCTAATTGTGCAGCAAATGCTGCTACTGTAATACGTGCAAAAGCTTCATTACTAGACTTACTTAAGAAATGAAGTTCCATTTCATTATCATACCTACTTTTCATTTTTTCATTTCCTTTCTTTCTATTTTATAAAATTTAACATTACTCTATTCATTTTTGTATTCTGCTGAATTCTAATTTTGATTATATTTAAACTATAAAATATAAATTTCATTTTATTAATTTTTATGATTTAGCTAATTTCCTTCTTTTTTTGAATTGGAATAATTTTTACAATCCCACTCATTTCTAATACTTTTTCAATGCTTTTATTGGTATTAATAATTTCTGCATTTCCTCCTAATAATTTAATTAGTTTGTATCTTCCTATTAGCAATCCTATTCCTGCACTGTCCATGAAAGAAACCTTACTAAAATCAAACATAACTTTTCTAGGCATAAATCTTGTAATTTCATAATCCATTTTCCTCCTTATTTTTTCTGTAGTATGGTGATCAATATCTTCTGTAATAGAAACACATAATGTGTTATCTTCACTATTAAATGAACTTTCCATTTTGCCCCTCCTGTTCTTTGGTTCATTTTCTTTGATAATGATTTTTTCATTATCACTTGAGTTGTTTATAATAGTGTTCTTTTATTTGCTTGTCCTATTATACATTTTTTTCCAGTTGATGGCTAGAGTGAAAAATAGGAAGTTTTGTCGTATTTTAGGAAGTTTTCGACATTTTTTTATAATGAAGTTTTTGTATGAAATAAAATAAATAGAAATAATTTTATATAAAAAATATATTCTTATAATTATAGCAACGAGTAAAACTGATGGTTATAATTTGCAGTTTTCTATAACTAAAAAAAGATAGGCTATTTTATCAATAACCTATCTCTCTCATTAAAAACTTTTCATTCTTTCTTCTACTGCTTTTAGCATTTCTTGGTATTTTGCTAATTTTTCTTTTTCCTCTTGTATTTTGGCTTCTGGAGCTTTGTTTACAAAGCCTGGGTTAGAAAGCATTTTTTGTGCTCTTTCTACTTCTGCTGTTAGTTTTTTCCTTTCTCCTTCTAGTCTTTGCTTTTCTGCTTCTATATCTACTAATTCTTCAAACGGAATATATACTTCAATTCCTTCTAAAAGAACAGACATTGCATTTTGAGGAATATTAGTTTTATCTTGTTGTATAATAATTTCATTTGCAAAACCTAATTTTTGAATCATTG